>NZ_JAMPNS010000013.1:0-1265 GCF_028479465.1 Providencia sp. PROV208
TTCGTGATCCCGTTAATTGATGAATTAACCGGTGAACAAGTCCTTGATGATGATGGTGATGCCATCTTTGTTCGTCGTTTTCGAACCGCATTTAATGAAGTGGCTCGTAAAAATGCAAAATCAACGCTCTCCAGTGGTATCGGTTTATACATGACCGGTGCTGATGGCGAAGGTGGTGCTGAGGTTTATTCAGCAGCAACGACTCGCGATCAGGCTCGCATCGTGTTTGAAGATGCCAAAAATATGGTCAAAAAAGCGAAAGCAACGCTAGGTCGCTTATTTGATTACAACAAGTTAGCCATTTACCAAGAGCGAACGGCGTCTAAATTTGAACCACTTTCCAGTGATGCGAATAACCTCGATGGCTTGAATATTCATTGTGGGATAGTCGATGAACTCCATGCTCACAAGACTCGCGATGTGTGGGATGTTCTTGAAACAGCAACAGGCGCGCGATTGCAGTCGCTTTTATTTGCCATCACAACATCGGGTTTTAACAAAGAGGGGATCTGTTACGAGTTACGGGATTACGCAATTAAAGTTCTAACGGGAGTTGTTGATGATGACACTTTCTTTGCCATTATTTATACCCTCGATGAGGGCGACGATGATTTTGATGAATCCGTTTGGATAAAAGCTAATCCTGGTCTTGGTGTCTGTAAGCGTTTTGATGATATGCGACGTCTGGCCAAGAAGGCGAAAGAGCAAATTGCTGCTCGTCCTAACTTTCTCACTAAGCACCTTAATAAGTGGGTAAATGCTGAATCTGTTTGGATGGATATGAGCAAATGGGAAGCTGCCCCAGCTAACGCCCCTGATGATGAGTTGAAGAATTATCCTGTTTGGGTTGGTGTTGACTTGGCTAGCAAAATTGACGTTGCTGCAGCAATTAAGATGTATGAGGACGGGCAGGGAAAAACGCACATTAAGTGCAAATTTTGGATACCCGAGGATCGTATTGATACAGCACCTAAACACATCGCTGAGCTCTACCGGAAATGGGAAGATGCCGGTCACTTGGAATTTACTGACGGCGAAGTGATTGATCATGACATTATCAAAGATGACATCCTGAAGTGGTGTGATGGCGATGATGTGCGTGAATTAGGATTTGACCCATGGAGTGCAGTTCAGTTTTCTCGCCGGCTAGCGGAGGAAGGCGTTCCGTTAGTTGAGGTTGCTCAAACAGTTAAGAATATGTCTGAAGCCATGAAAAGTGTTCAGGCTGATGTGTATGCAGGTAAGTTCCACCACGATCACAACCC
>NZ_JAMPNS010000014.1:0-11535 GCF_028479465.1 Providencia sp. PROV208
ATTAAGGTGCACCAGTGTATTAGCACAGACTTGATCTGAAGGTTTTCACTGGCAGCACACAATCAAATCTGACAGTCTGCTTTGAGCGAAAAGCGGACGTTGGCAGCTATTGTTGATCTCGCGATGTTTTTTTTAAAATAGAATGCCGAATGTATGCCGAATAAAATCAGCTCTTTTCAGGCGGCCAAATTCAGTGTGCCACTTCAGTTCAATGAAGAGGAACTTCCGTATACTCTTTACGAAGTTAATGCATCATGGCGCCATCGTTCAGAAGGAAAAACGGAGAAACGCTGTTTTCTTTATTCCTGGGCAAATGACACTGAAAACGATTACCGTCGTTACATTCGAGTATTTGATGAATGTGAAAAAAATCTGATGCAATTAGTAAGTTAAAGAAAAAACACGACATTAACTAATTAACGCCCATAAAATAAGCGCCTCTACGGGCGCTTTTCTTTATGAGAGAGGTACTTAATTTATCACCCCCGGAGGATCCTGTTCAGGAAATACCTTTTAACTTCAGGTTTAAGGAGAGAACTGAACTCCCACGCAAGTGCATAGCCTTCATCACCGCCTGCTTCATTTTCGAAACCACAAGTCTGGAAATAGCTGACGTGATTATCCAATAGGTAGTCATGCACCTCGACAAAAAAATCCTCGAAATTTACATCGTAATAACACTCTGACAGGCGTTGTGACTCCATGTGACGCGCCCGCTTTGTCTGACCGTTTTCGGCGCAGAACACACCATCGAGATAGCTTATAGCGCTTTTTTCAATGCTTTTGAGCTGAGCTTCCGTTGTGCTTTGCTGGCACTGAAAAGCGCAGAACAGGTAGAAATTAGGGTTGTTGGTGCCGTATGAGCGGGATGTTAAATCGCCCATCGTAATTCCTACTTTCGCAAAGCCGAGGTCTCGGCTGTCAGCACCCACGTAAAACCATTTGTTGGGAGACTCAAAGTTCAACTTATCACGTTCCATGACTGCTGCCATTTTATAGTCGTCATCAGGAATTTGCAGGTCGTACATCTGTTGTGGCTTTTTCATGGTTCCCTCTATGCATTGTTGTTTGAAGTCTAATCAAAGTAAAAAACTGCCTGATATAACAAAATTTAAATCAGCGCAGGAAGGTGCCAACGATCACCAGATCGTCACCGGGTTTGCGCGCCAGCCAGATGTAACCCTGGCGGTCGAAGCGCTCTCAGATTTGCTCAAAGGTCTGGCCAGGTGGCTGGGCGCACTGGTTATGTCAAACCGACGGGCCATGAACTGGCCCGGGAAGTCTATGGGATTATCGTAGACCGTCCAGAGTTCAAGATTTGTCGATGTGTCAGTTACCATTCTGCTTCAAACTCGCCTTCACGCAGTTCGCACTTGCCCTCAATAATTTCCCACGCATGAGTCATGCCCATATTCATCAACTCAATGGTACGCTCGCGGTCATCGGAATAAGCGCCAACAAATATGACGTATTCCAGTTTAGGTTCTCCAAATTCAGGCGAGCAGCCGAAATCATGGAAAGCAGCTTGCCATTGAGTACCTTCTTTATCTAGCATATGGAAAAGTTGCATAGGGCGTTCACCTGGTTCGAACTCAATAAAGCTCGCTGAACCAGCCGGGGAAGTGAGCACCCGAACATGGCCATCAAAAAAATAATTGCGGGCGCTTCTCAATCCTTCCACATAAAACAACCGGCCATCTGATAGTTGTTTCAAAACCAGATACACTTCACGTCGCTGAATACTCATTATTATTCCTGTGGTTATGGGCATTGAAGGATATTAAGTATATCCATGCGAAAACCTGGGAGAAAGCAAAAGAGGTATAGCCTGCAGAAGAAATTTTCATTTATTTGACCGATGCCCCGATCTCGATCATTTTGGCCACAACCTTGTCCAGTTTCTCGTTACCCAGCGTCAACGTCGCCAAGTATTGGCGCCAGGGCGATCACATCCACGTCATTATTGCGGGTAGGCAAGAGTGTTTACGTGAGCCGTCCGGCAGGTCGTGTCGTGGAGTGACACTACAAAATGCATTGATGCGGAAACATCTGACAGAACAATCGAAAACTTGACCTGCTCCCTTATTGTTTGATTCAGGGTAAATTAAGCAACTTCCGCTCCCGGCAAAGAGCGGGCGAATTCATCGAGCATAAAGTCCGCTGTGAGCGAAAAGCGGAAGTTCTAGCATAACTAATGAAGACATGACTAACATTGACACATGTTGATCTACTGGGAACTGATTATCTAGCTAATCACCACCTAATACACACTCCAAGATACAACCTATGTGCCTTAAGAAAGCCCCCGATAAACAGAGTTCGATTACACAATGCAGACGTCATTTCTATATCGCTATAAGAGTACTAAAATTCTGGCAATTATCCAGATAAGCCTCATGCTGTCTGAATGTGTTAGGCCAGTATAATTCGGGAAAACTTCTAAAACTGTGACCAATTTTTGTAGACCACTTCATACCACCTTAAAATAAATATTAGTATTTACCTTTAAAGCATGTGGCAATAAATTGTGTTTTTCCATCATTGGATATTTCTGAGTGCAGCACATCAATTTCATGCTTAATCATAAAATCAGAAATATCTTCAGTACAAAAAAAACTCTTCCAATTAGATATTCTTGATATGTTTTTTTCAAAAGCAATTGCATCTATATCTGCATTTTCAAGGGTTAGTAATTTTTTGTCTGTGGTATTAAAACTCAGCATGTAAGTATTAACTGGGTTATCCATCGTATGTTTTACACCCATATATTTAACATTCCAACTCTTTGAATTTATAATTTTCTTTGGGATATATTCATCTAGCCAGATATTAATTTTATCCACTTCACCCTTAGTTATTTCCTCATTGTGAATAAAATCGCTTTTATTAAAAAAATATGTTTTTAATGTTCTTCCGTCAACAACATCTCTGATTGTTAGTATATTGTTTGCCATAGAGAAAAATACCTGAGGTTCAGCCAGATCAGCACCATACCAACGAGCATTCGGTAGATTTTCATCGAAGAAGCTTAGTCTTGATAATGACTCTTTTCTGCACAGATATGAAAATGATTTGCCATCTTGGTTTCTTATATATTTAATTCTATTAATATTATTTGAAACCGAGGTCGAATGCATTGTATCAATATCTCTATCATAGACGACAGATAATCCTGCTTTGCAAATTTCTGATAGTGAGAATAATTCTTGATTTCCTGCTGAAATCGCATTTTGAATGAATGAAACACTCAAAGATAAGACTGTGAATAAAATAAGATTATTGGTTTTCATTGTGTTCGCCATGATTTTTACTAAAATTAGTGTATTAGTAATTATGAAGTTTGATAATTCTAGCTATTTGATAGTTATTCATATCGCTATAAAAATACCAGAAAATAAAATTATTAATTGCTATATTTAGCCCATAAATTACCTTCAAATTAATGAGTTAATTTACATCATTAGAGATAGAATCACTAACGAGCAATATTTCACCAATCATTCTATTGGTAGAGTTCGCCCTTTTCCGTGAACTATTTTGCGGCTTCAAGTTTAAATTTTTCTGAATATTGTTTGCTGCCCACATAGCGTATGCGTTAGATTTCAACTTTACACCACGAATCTTTCTGGGAGATGGTTTAATTCTAGTGTTCCATAGTATTCGTGATGTCCGCTTTTGGCACAAAGCTGCCTGTCAGATTAGGTTTAGATCTGTACCGTAGCTGTATCAGGTTAAATCTGAGCTAATACAGCCAGCTCGAGTGGTTGGCGCACTCTGATCATTTATCGAAATACTCCACTTCCTCGGTTTCTTTCATTTCAGGCATCCAATCCCCATCATTCCATATTTCTTCCAGCGTTTCTTCGATGTAGGTTTTCTTTTCGTTCTTTCCAAGACCATCAATAGATACATTAGTTTGAGAACTCCAGTTGATATCGATGTTTAAATCGGGATATTTGGGACTCAATCTTTTTGTTATTTCATTTTTCAATGCATCGAAAGTCCCCATGGGTAACTTGCCTTTCATACTTGCAGCGAAGCGAACTTTAATAGTAACCATCGTACATTCTCCTTACATAAAATACTGTATATAAAAACAGCTAAATAATAACTGTGATTATATACAGTAAAATGTTAATGGAGGTCAAGAAATAAGGTAAAATTTATCTTATGGCTAAGAAAACGACTTCCCCAAAACCATTTAAAGAATATCGTTAAATCAAGAGGTTAAATGATAGTTGAAAATGACATAAAACTAAGAGGTAATGCCATTTAAATAATTATGAATCAATAAGTTAAGTTATTATTAAGCGCATGAATAAAATATAAATATAGAATTTATTTTCTAAAAATAAGATTAGCTAAAAGTAAAAAGATAATAAAAAATTGTTATCAATTGTATGTATAGTGAGTAAGCATTTTAATTATTAGAGTTTTTTAAATAAAACACCTCCTAACTTAATGTTTTTATTTATAAAATTATTAATTAAGTTAATGTATAGATAGTATGTTATAGTACATTAAATAATCATACCTCATTGCTATAAAGCAAATCTTGCTTTCGCAAGCTTTTATCTAACAAATAGATGCGGTATCCAAGGGAAGTAATTCCTAAGGGACTACCTATGAATTTATCTACATTGTACCGAAACATTTTATCACTTGCAGGAAATGCTTTAATAATAGTTGTATTACTGTTAGCTGCATTTTCACTTGTATACTGGATGTAAAACTATTCTGCAGATCACGGAAATAAAAGGTATTTAGCCTCTGAAAACAGTGGTTTAAAATCATCGATGATGGGGATTGTTAGTGTGCTTCCTCTGGTATAGCTTAATGGAGAAAAAATGAACTATTACATTCAGACAATGATGGAACCACAGGGTAGTTATAAAATGCATAAGATTGGATGTAAGAATATGCCTATAGCTGTAAATAGATTTTATCTGGGTAACTTTTTAAATGCTATGCAAGCAATTAAAATGGCTAAAAAATCAGGTTATGAAGTTGTAAAAATATGCTCTAGCTGTATAAATAGTGGTATAACGTATTCAAATAAATCGCTAAATATGGCTTTTTAATCTGCATTTATACTATCAATAGTAAGCTCTTCTGACAAAAGAGTGAAATATAAAATTTGCTATTATTGTGTTTGTGTGGCCTAATGGTTTAAGTGGTTTGGAAGTACAGGCCTATTTATGCTAGTCAGTTTAAAGTCGTTCACCATTTAGCGTTATCTAAGATACCCTTCATTGCGAATTCCTTCTAATTAATTCCCATAAGTAAAAATAAAAAACAAACCTAATATGCCTTATGGCAAACTTAAAAAATTAAAGGAAATTCTATGTCTAATACAATGACTGGTTCAGTAAAATGGTTTAACGACGATAAAGGTTTTGGTTTCATTACTCCAGCTGATGGCTCTAAAGATGTATTTGTCCATTTCTCTGCAATTCAGAGTGATAACTTCAAATCTTTAATTGAAGGTCAGCAAGTTTCATTCACCATTGAAAATGGTGCAAAAGGTCCTGCTGCAGGACAAGTGGTGGCGCTTTAAAAACACTATAAAAGTCTATCTGTACTTTAAATGTCCTTGCTGTAGTGGATCTCAATATAGAACCTCACAGTTTGATATTTCAGTAAATAATCCACATGGCGCTAAATGCATTTTTTGCAAAAGCTCTATGAAAGCAAAAGTTTGCTGATTAATATTTCGA
This sequence comes from Providencia sp. PROV208, assembly GCF_028479465.1. NCBI lineage: Bacteria > Pseudomonadati > Pseudomonadota > Gammaproteobacteria > Enterobacterales > Morganellaceae > Providencia > Providencia sp. PROV208. The sequence goes on from NZ_JAMPNS010000014.1 coordinate 5,718, forward strand.
TAGCACTTAAAACCTCGTTACAACGAGGTTTTTTTATTTAAATCGTATTTATTTAAATGGATGTGTTAAGGTTAAGAAATAATCATACCTCATTGCTATGAATAGCAAATCTTGCATCCGCAAGCTTTTATCTAAAAATAAATGTGGTATCCAAGGGATATTTACCCAAGGTATACTAATGAAAAAGCAAACAGTTCAGTGTTTAGTTGTAACTATTTATAAGAACATACTCATTTTGGCTGTGTTAACTATAGCGGTCCTTGGTGCAATTTATTTCTTTGATACGCCATCATTAAATAAGCTTGGTAATGGGTATGTGTTTTCTAACAATTAACTCATAAGGTGTATTCTGTGAACTGGTTTCCTCTTTATCGACGTATTGTTATATATTCAGGAAATATATTTGTAGTAATTATATTAGTAGGGATATTAATTTTGATTACTTCATATGTAGTTAATTTATTTAAATGATTTTTTCCCACCATTAACTCAACTGGAAGAGTATTTAGCCTTATTAACTCTAAGAGTCGAGGTTCGATGCCTCGATGGTGGTCCATTTCCTTAATTAAGGATATTACTATTTAATATCAAAGGATTAATATCCTGTGGGTGTATCATGTCAGGACTAAGTCAATCCAAATTGATTTGTAGAATATTACAGTGGATTAGTAGTGCCGCATTACTTTTACTTGCTGTTATATTAATAGCCTTTTTAATAAAAGAAACTGTTGTATTAGCAGGGTTATTATTTACAGCTAATGATTCCATATCAATTTATTTATTAGTAGATGGTCTTATTGTTTATTTTTTATACTTTGAGTTCATTGCATTGATTATTAAATATTTTCAATCTAACTATCATTTTCCATTACAGTATTTTATCTATATTGCAATTACTGCAGTAATTAGGTTAATAGTAGTTGAGCATAAAGATCCACAACTCTTTATTATTTACTCTATATCAATATTAGTACTTATTTTTGCTCTATATGTTTCTAATGCTGATAGGTTAAAGCCCAAAGAATGATTTTTTATAAAATAATTAATAAACTAAAAATCAGAAAATGTTTGAATATGAAAAATATTAAATGAATTCATTGAGTTTTTTACAGAAAAATTAATTATAGTAAAACTATACAAATCTTATCTGGGAATTACGTTAACTAAGTGATACTGTTGAGAGAATACTCAGAGGTGATTATGGATACGGAAAAAGATGTAATTTATATGCGAATATGCCAAGTAGTTGGTCGGGCTGTTATGTTGCTAAATGAGTCAAAGCATAACATTACTGGAGAGCGCATATCTGCGATCTTAAAAGAGCAAAAAGAAAGTGAGCAAGAGAAACAAATGATAACCATATATGCCATTGCAATTGATTTAATGGATTCTAGACGAACGAATTAATTTCTATATATTATCAATGACTTAAAAACCTCTATTTTTGCTATGTAAAAGATAGAATATTAATGATAATGTCATAAATATCAGATGATTAATATAGCTATATACTGCTGCGTCATGGGAAATGATGCGAAGCGATATCTGATCCCCTTAACACAAAATAATGTTGTTCTAAAAAAGTTATAATAAGGTACTTATTCAGAGTAAACCTTTAAGTTTTGGTATCCATCAGCTTTGTGCCAGAAGCAGTCATCGCAAAATGATTACTCATAAATTTTTCAAGTAACAGTTACTTTCATTCAATATAAAGTAAATCAGGGTTGTCGAAGTTATCTTCAATACACGCAAAAAAACGGCTCGCATGAAGACCGTCAACGAAAGCATGGTTGAATTTACACGCCACTGGAACGACTCCATCTTTCAGTTGCCCCCACGTCAGCGTCGGAACAGCGGCTCCAAAATGGAACTCTGCATGAGTTATAGAATCAAAGTGCAACCAGGGAAGGCAGCTGGCACAGAAGAAATCTTCATTTTGAACAATCATTGGACCAGCCTTGGCATTTTTAACCTCTTCTATTTTTCCGTTGATTTGTGATCTGAAATCGGTGAAAAGAGGAGTTGATTCGCACATTACCTGTCGAAATCCTTCATCTTTAGTCATTATTGGCGTCATGACATTAATGTCATTATATTCAATGACCTCATTACCTAGCGTTCTTTGCTTTAATTGGGGGATCGAATTTGCGGCACGAAGAATTGAAAAAAGGCAAAGTTGAAAAAAAGATTCACCTCTCTCTTTAGAAAAGTCATATAATTTTTGTGCTTTTACAGATATGCATACATTAAAGCATGAGTTATCAAATTTTCTATAGAAATTATAATGGTCAGTACGACTCCAGCTTTCTTTATCTATTATTTTATATCCGCTCATATTTATCTATTATTTATAATTATTTTCCTCAATGCATTATAGTCATTTTTCTGTACTGGTATATCAATTTTTAACAGCTCATTTATTTCCTAAAATCCATTCTTAGTATAAGTATGAAAGATCAACAAAAGTGATTCGATATGCCTAATGAATAGTTAGATGGGGTAAAACCATCCAGCTTGTCATCAAAACGTCCGCACTTCGCTCACCGCAGACTTTCAGCGTCAGGAATTTAACTGCTGTGTGCCAATAGCGGACGTTATTAAGCTCAGTCAGTATGGATTCACGAAAAACATAAGTTATATTTTGTCCTGATTTACACGGGATGAAAGCTCCTGATGGCTCTCCTTTCGCTCGCTGTAACGATCTGCAAGATAATCGGTTTGTCCCTTAAGCAGCAGCGTGACTTTAAACAGCTCCTCGGCTACATCGACGATGCGGTCATACCACGAAGAAGGTTTCATTCGTCCGTTATCGTCGAACTCTTGCCATGCCTTGGCTACAGAGGACTGGTTGGGGATCGTAAACATCCGCATCCAGCGACCCAGAATACGCATCTGGTTCACAGCATTGAAGGACTGTGAACCGCCGCAGACCTGCATTACTGCAAGTGTTTTGCCCTGCGAAGGACGAACCGCGCCTTCACTTAAGGGTATCCAGTCAATCTGCGCCTTCATAACTGCGCTCATAGCACCGTGCCGTTCCGGAGAACTCCACACCATCCCGTCACACCATCTGACCAGACCGCGCAGCTCGGTGACTTTAGGATGCGTATCTGGCGCATCATCCGGCAGGGGTAAACCTGAGGGGTTAAAGAGTTTTACCTCTGCGCCCATCGCTGTCAGCAGACGACCAGCTTCTTCCGCAGCAAAGCGGCTGTAGGAGCTGAGCCATATAGGATCAGAATCCGCGGCGGCTCGTGCATGTGCAGGCGCTCGGCGATGTGTTGATCAAAGTATTCACTATTTAGAGCTGGAAAATGTTCCATTTTTCTACTCCGGAGATATCGGATGATTTCAAATTTAACACATATGATTTACCATATGTATATTCTAAAGGGAACGGAGTGAAAAATGCTACAACCTGTTCAGCTTTTCAAAATCCTGTCGGATGAAACCCGGCTCGCCATCGTCATGATTCTTCAGGAGTCGGGAGAACTATGCGTCTGTGATATCTGCACAACCATTTCCGAATCACAGCCCAAAGTCTCGCGACATATGGCTATTCTTCGCGAGGCTGGGTTGGTTCTAGATCGTCGTGAAGGCAAATGGATCCACTATCGTCTGTCACCCCACATACCGGCATGGGCAGCTGAGACAATCACAACGTCCTGGCAGTGTATGCGAGAGGATGTGCGTGAATGGCTGGATAAATCAGCCTGCACCTCCTGTTAAGAAAAGAAAACACATGTACATAATCATATATAACGGAGTCTGAGATGCTTTTGGCAGGGAGTATATTTTTACTGACGCTGATACTAGTGATCTGGCAACCCAGAGGCTTGAGCATTGGCTGGAGTGCGAGTATCGGGGCTATGCTGGCGCTGGTAACTGGTGTCATCCATATCACTGATATTCCGGTTGTCTGGAATATCGTCTGGAACGCGACAGCGGCATTTATTGCGGTTATTATCATCAGCCTGCTGCTCGATGAGGCCGGCTTCTTTGAGTGGACCGCACTGCACGTCTCCCGCTTGGGTAACGGGCGTGGTCGCCTGCTGTTTACCTGGATAGTGTTGCTCGGTGCCGCTGTCGCTGCTTTGTTCGCCAATGACGGCGCCGCGCTGATCCTGACACCAATTGTGATTGCAATGCTGCTTGCAATGAGATTCAGCAAGAGCACAACACTAGCCTTTGTGATGGCCGCAGGATTTATAGCAGATACGGCCAGCCTACCGCTCATTGTTTCTAACCTGGTGAATATCGTCTCGGCGGACTTTTTCGATCTGGGCTTTACGCAGTATGCCTCCGTTATGATCCCCGTAGATGTGGCAGCGATTGCGGCCACGCTGGTCATGCTGCATCTCTTCTTCCGCAGGGACATTCCGGCGACGTATGACGTTTCGCTGCTGAAGACTCCTGCCAGTGTGATAAAAGATCCGGCAACGTTCAGGGTGGGCTGGATTGTCCTGTTATTGCTGCTTGTAGGTTTCTTTGTTTTGGAGCCTATGGGGATCCCGGTCAGCGCGATAGCGACTACTGGCGCAGCAGTACTGTTTATAGTGGCGAAAAGAGGTCATGCCATCAACACCGGAAAAGTCCTGCGCGGTGCGCCATGGCAGATCGTTATTTTTTCGCTGGGCATGTACCTGGTGGTTTATGGGCTCCGCAATGCAGGGTTAACGGAGTATCTGTCTGGTGTACTAAACCTGCTGGCAGAAAAGGGATTATGGGCAGCAACGTTTGGCACCGGCTTCCTGACCGCGCTCCTGTCGTCGATGATGAACAATATGCCGACAGTGCTGATTGGTGCGCTGTCGATTGATGGTAGTACGGCGACTGGCGTCGTCAAAGAGGCGATGATTTATGCCAACGTGATCGGCTGCGACTTAGGCCCGAAAATCACCCCGATTGGCAGTCTGGCAACCCTGCTTTGGCTGCATGTGCTTGCCCAGAAAAATATAACGATTACCTGGGGATATTACTTCCGCACCGGTATTATCATGACTCTTCCGGTGCTGTTTGTCACTTTGGCCGCGCTGGCGTTGCGGCTCTCCATCACTTTGTAATGAGATACAGATATGAGCAACATTACCATCTATCACAACCCTGCCTGCGGTACTTCTCGCAACACGCTGGAGATGATCCGTAACAGCGGCAACGAACCAACGATAATTTATTATCTCGATACGCCACCGACCCGTGATGAGCTGATTAAACTTATTTCAGATATGGGAATTACGGTGCGTGAATTACTGCGTAAGAATATTGACCCTTATGAACATCTGGGTCTTGATGAAGAGAAATTTAGTGATGAGCAGTTGATTGATTTTATGCTTCAACATCCGATCCTGATTAATCGGCCGGTAGTCGTTACGCCGCTTGGCACTCGGCTTTGCCGCCCTTCAGAAATAGTGTTGGATATTCTACCGGAAGGTCAGAAAGGAGCGTTTACCAAAGAGGATGGCGAGAAGGTCATTGACGAAACGGGGAAGCGGGTTAAGTAATCTGCCCACTTCAAAATATCGGACGCCTGTTCCGCTATGCGGGCGTCCGCTTTTCGCTCAAACCAGACAGTCGAGTTTAGCTGTCTAATTAAAGCAAAGATAATTTAAGAGATTAGAAAAGACGATTATTGTGGTGGGTTAATCGTGTTAAAATCGATTAATTTCCACTCAATGTTTGAGAGATAACAGTTATCAAAACTAAATTAATCATTTATGTTATCAATGACTTAAAACACCCTGTTTTTATCATGAAAAAGATAAAATATTGATGGTAATATGATAAATATCAGATGGTTATGTTTAATGTATCTATATAC
>NZ_JAMPNS010000015.1:0-220505 GCF_028479465.1 Providencia sp. PROV208
TTAAACACATGTAATTTATTACGTAGTGTGATTAATAACGGGAGCCTAAGGGTTCCCATTTTTTACTATTACTATTAAAACAGTTATCAAAACTAAATGTGTTTCATCATGTATTAATTTAAAAAAACAGTTTATTTTTCTATTTAACGGTATTCACATTTTAAATTTAGAATTATAGTGTTTTTTACCTTAACCTAAATTTAATGGGTGAAACTCATGGATACGGAAAAGAAGATTCAAAAAACTATTCTAAGGTTATCATTGTGTAGTTTTCTTTTATTTATTAAAGGTAAGTATGAGTATGACTCAATTAATCACTCATGTTAGATAGTCTCTACGGGTTTACCATTTAATTAATGTCAAAAGCTAAAGGTTAGTAAAGAGAAACCTGATTTAGTAGAAACAAAAATAGCAGATAATGAAAAATAATGAATGTGCTACGAGCTAATTTTTAGAATGACACCATTATATTATGGCGTCATTCTAATTGAATATAGACGTTATTTTAATGAGTCAAAACTGGTCATTAAATTCCGATAGTCAGGTATATGGTTAGAGAATAGAGTACCTAAACCAACAATATCATTTCTCCAGTCCCTATGAAGTTCACAAGCCGCACCAAACCAGCTCATCATCTGAGCCCCTGCTTGGGACATTCTATCCCACGCAGCGTCTCGAGTGATTGGATTAAATGTGCCTGAAGCATCAGTGATAACAAACACTTCATATCCTTCCTCTAAGGCGGAGAGTGCAGGAAAGGCCACGCAAACTTCAGTAACAACACCAGCGATAATTAATTGTTTTTTTCCAGTTGCCTTCACGGCTTTTACAAAATCTTCATTATCCCAAGCATTGATTTGACCCGGTCTAGCAATATAGGGTGCATCAGGAAACATTTCCTTTAATTCAGGAACTAGCGGTCCGTTTGGACCATTTTCAAATGAAGTAGTGAGAATGGTGGGAAGATTAAAATATTTAGCTGAATCAGCTAAGGCTAATACGTTGTTTTTGAATTTATCAGGATCTTGGTCACGAACAAGGGAAAGCAGCCCAGCTTGATGATCTACGAGTAAAACAGCAGCATTATCTTTATCGAGTCGATTGTATTTAAAGCTCATGTTAATTCTCCTAATTACCAGCGTTGAAATAGAATATCAATCTTAATTAGCCCTGATTGATATTTATACATACTAGCGGAAGAAATTTAGAATAATAGCGAATAAAGGCAATCAAAGGATCCAAATAAATTGAATGACTTTTCCCTACAGACTAAATAATTAGCCTGAGCTCAATCGAACATCTACCTCAATAAGCTGCTTAGTGTGGCTTTTTAATGGATTAAAATATTCCAAAAAAATAAAAAAAGCCTTAACAGCAACAGCGGTTAAGGCAAAAAGGTTACAAAACCTCACATTTCCATTTGTACACAGCAGTTTCCATCTACACACTGAGTAATCAGTGCGGGATAAATATATTCAAGATTAATTTAGTTGTAAAACTGTTATTAATGGTAATTTAAATCACCAAAACAGGTAAGTGGTGAAAGTTCTCATTCAGACTCAACGTAACTGATTGGATTTATTATATATGCTACCTCATATTCCTCGCGCGTGCTGTAAGTACGGTTGAGGTAAGATAACCACTGGTCGTAGTGACCACTGGCTCTCTCATATGAACACAGGGAAGGAGTCTTACACGCTAGGTAAAAGCCGTCATGGCGTGAGTTTTATCCGTGTTCATATTGTTCCAAATGTATGTACCACACAATGATGATAGATGGGTTTTATAGAAACTGGTTATATGTATTTAATTACAATATAACTCGGAGTGTATAATGACTAGAGTTTCATTATCTAAGAATTCACCTAATGCCTATAATAAGTTGATTGAGATTAGTAATAATATTGATGAGCAAGCAATATCATTAGGATTAGATGTCGGTTTTATTCATTTGCTTAAATTGAGAATATCTCAAATTAACGGATGCGCATTTTGCGTGAGACTTCATACTCAAGATGCACAAAAGTGTGATGTTAGTATTGATAAAATCGCACTGGTTACAGTGTGGGAAGAAGCTGGTTATTTCTCACAAAAAGAAAAAGCGGCGTTCTTATTGGCTGAATCAGTCAATATGATCCATGCTGGGCATATACCTACCGAAATTTATGAAAAAGCCGCAGAATATTGGAGTGAGGAGCAGCTAGCATTAATCGAATGGTTATCTATTATCATTGGTTCTTTTAATCGTATTGCCATTGCTAGCCGCTATAGTGTGAAGCCATAATAATGTTTAGTTTTTAAACTCGGATGGCTGCCAGTGTGCAGCCTTTTTTAATAATAAAAATACTTAATCTATACACTCTAGCCCTTATTATTTCATTTATTAGGTAGATTTATAAAGGCTAGTCAATTTCCGATGGTTTTGACTTTTTATGTCAAGAATATTAGGAATAAAACTTGTAGCTAAATTATCGCATAGGCTTTCATTTCGGTAGGGCATTCTGCATGGATGAAATTATTAAGACGTAATTTTCATATTATCTAAAGATTATCCTAATACGAAATTTTCAAGGAAAAGATATACGTATAAGTACGTATTTTGATTTAGTATCAGATTGAAAATGACGCTGGAAGTTAGTTTGATAAATGTTAAGATGATAAAGAATATTTATAGTAAAAATAATAATGTAAACAAAAATTAGAAAAACAGCTTTAAACTTCAGAACACAGCAAATGAGCATATTGAGGTATAAGAATTATATGAATAACAAATGCATAGTTTCAATTATTCAATTCGCGCTATTTTCTGCCTCTTTCCAGTCACTGGCATTTCAAAAAGATGAGTATAATCCAATTGTATTTAATTTTGCTCAACTCTATGATTTTAATCCAGTTAAAGGTAATGTTAAAGAGTTAAATACGATGGTTTACAATGATGATGAAACCATTAATTATCAGTCAACTTTAAATATTGGTCGTGATGGTTGTGTTGATAGTTTTTCTTTCAGTCAAAAGAAAGATGAGCATTTAAATAGCATAGATAACTGGCTTTTAGTCAAACGCGAAAAAAACAAATTAGTGGGCTCAGATGCTAATGGTCCAGTCGAAATGGAAGTTGCAGCAAATTGTTTGATTGTTTCAAGAGCTGATAGTAATGGTAAGTTAATATACCAGTATAACAATGATGGAATCATCATAGGTTCGATGAATGCTGAGCCGAGAGTTCAATACAGTAAAAATACATACAATAAGAATAAACTGCCTGAGACTATAAAATATTATAAAGATAATGTTGTATTCTCTGAAACTATTCTTAGCTATGGAAACGATATTACAAAGCCATTTGACCTTCAAATGGAAATAAAAGCATTAGGTTTACCTATTCTATTTGTTGACTCCAAGTGTGATTATGACAAGCAAAACATTGCCCATAGGTGCAATTTTATACTTACGGTAGTATCTAATGGAAAAATGATGAAGTTACCGAAAAGAAGCACAACGGAAGCAGTATTTTACTAGTTGGAATCGACGAGAAAAATGAATAGAACAAAGAAAATCTTAATATGTGGGGAAATCGCCCCTTAAATTTATAAGGGGCAGTGATATTATGCTTTTGGATCTGGGCCAAAACGGTTATCGCCTTTAGTACCGTCTAAGCACATAAAAACGAGTAATACAATTCCACCAAAAGGAATGAAAGCTATCAGATACCACCAGCCTGATTTTTCAGTGTCATGCAAACGGCGTACAGAAACAGCAATAGATGGAACGATAGTGGCTAGTGCATAAATTCCCAGTAAAATTCCTACAATAATTCCTAAACCACCTACTTCACCCGTCGTGTAATCAATAGATGAAAACATTAATGAGTATAACACCATAATAATAATGGTATTGATTAAAGTGAACATCCAATATTCTTGACGTCTAGCGCGTCCTTCGAAATTAGCATAGTTATTTTTGATGACTTCTAAATACCAATTCATGTTTATTCCTTAACGAAGATTTGAGTTGTGAGTATAGGTAGAGTTTAAATTTGTGTAAATCAGCATTATCTGTATATTTCAACCTAACAGTAAGAAAACTCTCAATAAATCATTTTTTTATTAACTAGAACTACCTATTGAAAAATGCATATTTTCAAAACTTTACATTAATTTTAGCAGCTAATTCTGTTTTATTAAAAGATTATGCTGATTTTTTTTGTGAAAAATTCCCCTGTAAGAAGGAATAAAAATAGTGTAATCCTCGATTTGAGAAACAAACATAAATTAGGATGGTTGCGAGAAATAATAGGCTAAAACCCACAGCAATATGTAACCAAGTAAAATAGAACTCAATTCCTTCCGTTGGGATAACACCATTTTTGCTAACGAACATCCAATTACTAATGATGATCTGTGTAAAAACCAGAAACAGGATCAGACAGTGTGTTAATTGAACAACAGAGTTTGATAAAGACTAAAGAACTGCCAGATAGATTTAAGTAATTTCATATAATTCAATAAAATAATTAAGTTTTCTATGTTTTATCCCTTCTGTTTATGAGCTTCAACAGATTTATTGTAGTAATAGAAATTAGCTGAGTTAGCTTGTGAAAGGTAAGTGAGAAGAATTATTAGTTAATAGTGTTTAGATGGTTGAAAACGGGAGGAACGACCCGAATATAGTGTCAATAAATGAAGAAAAATATCTTACCAAAGGTTAATTATGGACAAAATAGCATTTGTAGAACGAGCATTAAACTCAGTTTTGGGTGAAAAGCTGGGGGATTTAGAGGTCATAAAACAATATTTCTCATCGGATTATGTACAAGTCGTTGATGGGAAGCAAATTGACTTTACTCTGTTTTATGCCCATATGAGAGCGTTAAAGGAAGCGACAGAAAATATCTCTATTGAAATAAAATCTATTGCGGAAGGTAAAAATTGCGTTCATACACAGCATATTGCTAGAGCGGTGAAAAAAGATGGCTCTACGAGTGAATTTGAAGTATTTGCTTGCTTTCAATTAATGAATGGAAAGATTATTCGTTGTGAGGAACTGACAAGAATGCTTGCAGGTTCAAAACATGATAATGATCTAGGCTCAAGAACATAAAAGAATACAGGTTCAATCAAAATAAAAAAATGCCGCTAATTAGCGGCATAGTGTAGAAATTCAATCATGCAGGATAGGTCAATTGCATGCCTGTTCCAACTTCTTGGACAGGTGCATGTCTGGACAAATGAATTTTAGCCGCCAAATCAGTACAATGACATGGGTGAATATGTAATAAATTCTGTTTTTTAAAATATTCGCTAGTCTGGTTTAGCAATTCATCAGAGGCTTTTTGTAAATGAAAACCGCCGATAACAGTCACTATTTTATCTATTTTAGTCACTCGCTTTGCATGTTCGACAATATTACAGATCCCTGAGTGTGAACACCCTGTAATAACGATTAACCCTTCAGAGGTTTTTATCGCTAGGGCGCTGTCATCGAGAACATAATCGTCAACACTATTGTTGTTATCATCAATTGTTTTTCCTACAGGCTCTTTTCCTTCAAAAGTGTTATCTCTCGGAATTTCACCTAAAAAAATGACATTCTCAGAGAGATAATAAGCTTCTTTAGTTTCAATTGTGTCAAAGTAGGCAGTTAGAACATTCTTGGGGGTATTCGCACCAATGACTTTGGAGTGATAACTTTTTGGTTGTAATGCATCTGGATGATAAATTAATTTTTTGGTTTGCTGTGATTCAACATTTCGACGATCTAAATACTGAATAAGGTGGTTAATGCCCCAAGTATGGTCATTGTGGCCATGGGAAAGAACAAGATCAGTAATTTGAGCAAGGTCGATATTTAAGATATTGGCATTATCGATGAAGACATCTGAATAGCCAGTATCAAATAGGATTTTCTTACCATCAACTTCAATGTGATAACAAACGGCGGGCTCGCCACAGAAATAGCTATCAATTAATGTGTTGTTATCAACCAGTACAGAAATTTTTATTGTCATTTTTATCTCTTAAGTTAGTTCTTAATCGAGGTAGTTATATCAGAATAAAAGCAAAAAATATTCAATGATGGATAAACATTGGGAACGTGAAAGATTAGGCGTTTAAATATGTGATCGAAGAAGGTATGTTTGCGAAAGTGATCTAGCTAGTGTGAAGGATTTAGAGTGATAATAAGTAAAAATACAATTGATAATGTAGAGTTTGCCATGTTTGCTTTATTAATAAAATGCTTGTTTGGCGCATTAGCCGTGTTGATTATTGCGGTATTATCACGCAGCAAAGTTTACTATATTGCTGGATTAGTGCCATTATTTCCCACTTTTGCTTTGATTGCTCATGTCATTGTGGTCCAAGAACAGGGCGTTGAAGCATTAAGAAAAACTGCACTATTTGGCTTGTGGTCGTTAATTCCATATGCCATGTACTTAGTCACCGTTTATGTATTTGCAACAAAATTAACCCCTTGGATTTGCTTAAGTTTAGCCACTTTAGTTTGGGTGATTACAGCAGCTGTTTTAGTTTATTTTTGGCAGATGACTCAGTAAATAGGGTAAGGCTGACGCTTTTCAGGTGTTAATTAAATAAAAAGTGCGATTCTTGACATTTAAATCTAAATACAATGATTATGTGTTTAATTTACACTCGAATTATTTTTTAGACAATTTATAATAATAGTCAGTGTTTCCCAATCAGTCATTTATAGAGAAAAATGTTACTAAGAGTCCTAGTATTATTACTAGTTGCTGGTTGTTCCTACATAGCGGGTGTGATGACAGAAGTTTCTTCAAATACTGAGATGGACGCCGAGAGTAAAGTTAAAAGCGCCGTTGAAGATTTTCTTATCTATCCTTCTACAGCAACATATAAAAATGTTAAGTATCATGTCCTGAATCAAAATGAGGAGGGGGATGAGACGGGATATTATTGTGGCGAGGTTTTTGGTTTTGAAGATGGTTTACCTTATGGATATAAACGATTTATTGTTCGCTTACATAAAAATGCAGAAGGTAAAACAATAGTATCCATCCCATTAGTTGAAAAAGTTGATGATATTGTACCTGTTGAGCAATTTGATCCTATTTGGGAGCGATATTGTAATCGGTAACAAATCAAAGAGGGCGGGTTAATTTTTTAGTATTTAACCTGCCTCTTCATTTTATGGTTTCATGGCTAACGTCGCTAGGAATGTAGGCAAAAAATTGTCGATAACAAAGCGAGGATTTGGCTGCCAGTCCTCTTGAAAACCTGTAATAGTAAAGCCTGCTTGTATTTGCCCACCAATTAAATCAGTGAGTGAATGACCAAAAACAAATGCCTCTTGCTTCTCTTGTTTTGCCGCTATCTGTTCTGAGGATAGATTATCTAATTCAGAAAATGGCATGGTGTAGCGAGGTTTAATAATGGTGTTTTCTTCTGGACGCTTTTCTCTATCATCAATAAAAACCACTGGATTGAAAAAGCTTGAAAGTAAACGACCTTGCGGTTTAAGCACGCGAAAACATTCCTGCCAGACAGGATTTACATCAGGAATATATAAGTTTGAAATAGGATGAAAAATAATATCAAACATATTATCTGCAAACACAGTGAGATTGCGCATATCTCCTTGTACAACATTCAATTCTAAATTATCCCGTTCAGCAACCATCTTATCTTGTTCTAATTGTTTCACGGATAAATCAAAAACAGTCACAATCGCACCTGCAGCAGCTAGAACTGGCGCTTGCTGACCACCAGCCGAGGCTAAACAAAGAATGTGTTTTCCTTTTACGTCACCAAGCCAAGTTTTATTCAGAGGGGAGGGTGTTAGATGGATTTGCCAGTTTCCCTTTTTTGCTTTTTCAATTGTTTTTGAATCAACAGGAATAGACCATGCTTGTTGCGATATTGCTTGTTTATCCCAAGCTTGTTGATTAGCGGTAATATAATCCGTCATAAATTGTACCTTTAAATACATTAATTGGTGTTATTGTAATCATGAAAAGATTAAAGTAAATCAAAATGTACTAATAAATACACTTTTATGTGTGGGAATAAATGCAATCTATGTGTGGCAGTGCTAGAAAATAGGGCGTGAATTTAATTAGATTGATTTAGGAAGGTGATTGAAATCATAGTGGGTTATTCGCATAATATGGGTCTATTCGAACTTTCAATTGGTTCATCATGTTAGCAAAATTTTATCCTGTCATATTATTGGTTATATCCAATGTATTTATGATGTTCGCTTGGTATGGGCATCTAAAATTTACTAATAAGCCTTTGTATATCGTTATTTTTGTCAGTTGGCTAATTGCATTTGTAGAATACTGTTTTGCAGTGCCAGCGAATCGCCTTGGTCATCAGTATTACAGTGCTGCTGAGTTAAAAACGATGCAGGAAGTGATTACATTATGTGTGTTTGTTGGATTCTCAGTGCTTTATTTGGGGGAAAGCCTGACAATTAATCACATTATTGGCTTCATCCTCATTTTTGCAGGGGCATTCTTTATTTTTAAAGGACCTTTTTAATTCAAAGCATCTTCTCAGAGTAGAAGATGCTTTGTCGATAAGTTAAGTGCTCTCTACACCCAGCCTTTTTGGCGAAATTCTTTCAGCACTGCTACGAATTGTTCCATTTCTTGTGGCGTTCCTAGTGTTAAGCGATTCCAGCCAACAACAGGTGGAAATTCTCTACCGACCATGATATTGGCATCTTGCATGTGTTGCTTATAAGCTTTTACATCACCTTTTACTTTATGGAAAATAAAGTTAGCTTGTGATGGTGCATATTCCAAGCCTAATTCATTCAACGCCGTTTCTACGATTTTTCGTGAAAGATTGTTGGATTGCAGGCTGTATTCGAGGAATTTATGATCTTTTAATGAGGCAATTGCAGCTGCTGCCCCTGCTGTATTGGTATTATCAATGGAGATAAATTCATCCACAGAAGCGATAACGTCAGGAGCTGCAATACCATAGCCTACACGCAGACCAGCTAATGCATAAATTTTTGAGAAAGTGCGCGTCACAATCAGATTTTTTTGTCCTGCCTTTACCAACTCAATCGCACTGATAAATTGAGGGTCTTGAACAAACTCTGCATAGGCTTCATCGACAATAAAGAATTGTTTATCTGACTCTTTTTTCATCCAACTATCAAGATGGCTATGAGGTGTGATCATTGCCGTTGGGTTATTTGGGTTACAAATATAGATAATGGAGAGACCATCGAAGCTATTTGCCAGCTGTTCCATTTTTACCAGGTCAAAACTGAGATCCGATTTTAGTGGAACTTTCGTGATTTCAACACCCAATGGTAGCGCATAGAGCTCAGCATAGTTAAAGGTTGGATCCGGCGTGACGAGCTGAATTTTTATGTTCTGTTTTCTTGCTTTATTCGCCAGCATAGCAACCGCTGCTTGAATGGTTTCTGATGAACCATTTCCTAAGGTGACGTTTTTACCTTCTAAACCATGTAGCGTACCGACGTTATTAATAAGTTCGGAACGTGCTGCATCAGGGTAACGGAATGCGCCAGGTAAAGCGTCAATGACAGCTTTTTGAGCGCTCGGTGACATTCCTAACGAATTTTCATTAAAGTTTAATAATAAAGGATGTTGAATACTCGGCGCTGCTAATGTCGCCGTTTTTGCACTTGCTTGATTTAAAACGGAATTTAGTGCTAGTCCACCTGCGATAAGTGAACTTGATCTTAAAAATGAACGACGATCCATAGTGTGTCCCTGAAATATATTTTTAAAGTCTAATTAGATTACTCGAAATAATTCAATTGTAAATAAATATATAGTTGAAGTGATTTTTTATTCACTGTGTTATGGGTATGTAAAGTTAAATTATTTTGGGTGGATTAATGATTCGCATATAATGAATTGATATTTATAGTAAATTTAGGTTATTGCTAAATTAGCCGTAAAAAAGCAATGATTGCATATTGAATTGATATGGTTGTATATTAATGTATATAATGATGGTCAATCATAGAGAGATAATAATGAAATTATTTATGTTTTATGTTGGTGGGAATGCTGGAAAATCAAACATTGAAGTACATGATGTACAGTTTGCTGCAGTCGATAAACCGGAAGAGGCTTGGCCACTATTACGAGATGCTTGGTTTGGTGATAAAGATAAAATTCATGTGGATGGGTATGCAGATGTAAATTGGGTTGATGGATTCGACATCAGTTTGAGCAAAGAGTCATCAGGTAGTGAGTATAAACTCTATTTTATCAATGTCGGAGGGTACACTTTATCAACACTTGCAGAATTGCATGAATTTGATTTGTTTGTGGCGAAAACGGCACAAGAGGCAAAACAAAAAGCCATTAGCCAATTATTAGTGGGGAGTCAGCAGCAACATAAAGACAATTTAAAAGATGTTGATGACTGTCTATTATTACAAAAAGTCGGTGAGTATTATATTCATTTAACTAAGAATGAAAATGGAAAAAAACCTTCGCCATTATGGCAAGGGTATTTACCGATAGGGACAAATAGCTGATTGATATTTAATAGCCAGTATATCGTAGATTTACTGGCTATATTTATTCAATGCCTTTTTATTGATTTTCTTGGGTGTTTACATTAGGCGTAATTTCAATTACCGCGACTTTTACCATATAGGTTTTATTATTTTCTCCTTTAGGGAGCTCGGCTGTAATTTTCTTTAAAGCCTCTTCTGGCTGTGCTGTTTGAACGGATGTCGAAAACTGCACCATACCTTGATTACGACCCATATACTGACCCCGATAGTGAGTGTCACAAGGACGGTCATACTGTGTTTGGTTCTGTCCATTACACCATGGTCCGTTAGCGTTGGCGCTACGATGAAATCCATTACCATGATAGGCAAATGTTGAGAAACTAATGGCTAATAAACTTCCAACTAGAATAAGTGATTTTAAATTTTTCATTGTGCTTCTCCTCTATATTTAATTCTAGTTTGTCATCAAGGGTTTTGATTTCAATTCAATTTACTTAAATATAGGGATGTTTCATATTTAGGACACAGTTATTCATTATTTCTTCACGATGATAAAAATTTGTTAAATAGGTAATGAAATATGAATTTATTTTTGCTTTTTAAAGGCTGCTTTTTATAAAATATAAATTTAAAAATGTAAAATCAATTAATTTTAATGACAAAAAACGTATAGAGCTTTTTGTGCGACATTGATCTCAGAGTGCTTATTATCAATAAAACAAAAGTGTTAACATAATGGTGTGTGCTAATCGCTGTAAGATAAGAAGGATTTAAGCGTGAAACGTATAAAAAGTAAGCTACTGATCGTTATTCTACTCGCCCTTGGGGCATTTGCTTATCAATTTTACACAACGATCGGTGATAGCGATGTCACTAAACAAGCTGAAAAGTTGATTGAAAGTAAGCTTGGTTCTACTGAACCATTGGTTTTTGAGAATGTAAACATCGTTCTAAAAAGTGAATTTAAAGAAGGCGAAAGTTATCGTGTTTGTGGTTCTTATCAAATCGCGAATCAAAGTGATAAATTGCCGTTTGTTGCCAGTGTTAATGTTCAGAATGGTAAATTTACAGAACATAACCAATTGATTACGAGTGATACACCAGAATTACGTGCAGCGATTGTAACATTGTGTGAAAAATCACAGTGATGCCTTATTTCACGCATTTCATGATTAAGGCGGCTATGTGTTTACCTGATTTTTCCCATAAAAAAAGCCAGTATAAATACTGGCTGCTATAAATTAGCAAAAGCAATGTAAATGAAAATTCGTTATATACATTATCATATAACGGTAAAAAGAAAAGGGCTTTTGGGCAAAGTTGGTTAGCATAATCGCTAACTATGATCTTGATCAGTATTTGAAATTAACCAGAAAGGTTTTTGGGGAGTACCAGCCTGATGAAAATGGCAGGCTGGTAAATAAAACGACGGAAATTAAGCCTTTAACCAATGACCGTGATGGAAGACATCTTCAACCAATTCATGCAAAACAATGTGTGCTTCTTTATCATCATGGAAACCTTTAGTGTCAAAGGTTGTTGCACCACTGTCATGTGTGATAACAAGGTTGCTACCAGGGTAGACTTCTAAAACCCTAGCGTGCAATTCAGCGGCAAATGCGTCATAGGATTTTTCGGCGAGTGTTGAAACGAGATCGTCAGAAACTTTAATGTGGATTTCCATATATTACCCTTTGATGTAAAAAGCAAATTAGCGATAAGTGTATTGTCATCATAAAATATTAGCAATAATCTTATTATGATGATACCAAAAAGATTATTTTGTGTGGGAATCTATCTAAAATGGCAAGTCTAAATAAGTGATTAAGCTAAAATAAAAGTTAATTTATACTTAATTTTTATCTCCCAAGTCTATTCGCTAAAATAATAAATATCCGAACTTAATTAACGATTTAATTTAAAAAACGCTTAATTTTATTTTTTTAAATATATTTTCATGTAATTAACATTTATTTTTTTTGATTAAAAAAAGATAAAGTTGGTTAAAAAATACCTTAATTTTAATCATATGATTAAAATTAAGTCTGACATCGTTGCGTTATCATTAATTCATTGATTTTAAATATTAAATTACTCATATATTTTGTATTGGTTAGCTTTTTTTACATCAGTATTAAGTCTTTCATAGAATCTGCACTAGAAAAAAATTTACAGAGAAAGCAAAAAAAATATAATCCATGGGTCTTGTTTAATAACATGGATTATACATGCTGAACCATTCATGGTTTGCGTTTTTATGTGTTTAATTACTTAAATGATATGGAGCTAAATAACTAACCGACTAATTACGTAATTAGTGGATACAATAAAAGGAGCATAATTTGATAGTATATATAAACTCAATCAGTAATTTTATTTGGACCTCAATATTAATTTATTTATTACTTGGCGCTGGATTATATTTTACAATACGATCTAAATTTATTCAGTTTAGACATTTTGGTCACATGTTTGGAGTGCTTAAAAATAGTACCCGTTCAGACAGCTCAGGTATTTCTTCATTTCAAGCATTGTGTACAAGTTTAGCCGCTCGAGTCGGTACTGGAAACTTAACGGGTGTTGCTATCGCTATTACAGCAGGTGGTCCAGGCGCCATATTTTGGATGTGGGTTGTTGCACTCTTAGGTATGGCAACGTCATTCATTGAATGTACATTAGCACAGCTCTATAAAACGAAAGATGATCAAGGCAATTATCGTGGCGGACCCTCTTATTATATGCAGAAGGGCTTAAAACAACGCTGGATGGGGGTCTTATTCTCTATTTTCTTAATCATTGCATTTGGTTTGGTTTTTAATGCAGTACAAGCGAACTCAATCGCACAAGCAACTGCTGTGGCATTTGATTTTAACCCACTCTATGTTGGAATTGCTTTAGTGATTCTCAGTGGCACCATTATTTTTGGTGGATTAAGATCAATTGCCAAAGTCGCTGAATTTGTTGTACCCATTATGGCGATTGCTTACTTACTGCTCGCATTTTGGGTGGTCGGGCAAAATATTGAGCGCTTACCCGATGTCTTTATGTTAATTTTCCGCAGTGCATTTGGCTTGCAAGAGGCCGCTGGTGGTGCACTCGGTTATGGGATTGCCCAAGCCATGACTCAAGGGATCCAACGTGGATTATTTTCGAATGAAGCCGGTATGGGATCTGCACCGAATGCAGCCGCATCTGCCTCACCTTATCCTCCGCATCCAGCTTCACAAGGCTATGTTCAAATGCTAGGCGTATTCCTTGATACCATTGTAATTTGCAGTGCAACCGCGATTATTATTTTAGCGTCGGGGGTATTAGATGGACCTGTAGATAAAATCAATGGCATTGAGTTGACTCAGATGGCGTTATCTTCCGCGGTCGGCAGTTGGGGAAGCATCTTTATTGCTATCGCAATATTCTTCTTCGCCTTCACCTCAATTATTGCCAATTATGCGTATGCAGAAAGCAATATGATTTTCTTGGAAAATAACCACACCGCAGGACTGTTTCTTTTCCGTTTAGCGACATTAGGAATGGTGATGTTTGGCGCATTAGGTGAGATGCCCCTTATTTGGAAACTTGCCGATGTTTCAATGGGCTTAATGGCGATCACCAACCTGATTGCAATTTTGTTGTTGTCAGGTGTCGCGTTCAAATTGGCAAAAGACTATAACCAACAATTGAGCGCAGGGAAGGTTCCAACATTTGATATTAATGATCATCCTGAACTGAAGAAACAGCTTAACGATGGTATTTGGGAAAAAGAGTCAGTTAAGCAATGGGTTAAGCATCAAGCTCATTAATTGATGATTAAACATAGGTATAAACGTAAAAGTGCCTGGGTGTATTCCTAGGCACTTTTTTATTGAAATAAAGGGTGGATAAATATAAAAAACTTGCTTTATTGCTCTCAAAGCGTAAGGTTTTGAAGGAAAATTGTCATCGATATAAATGCGAAATAAGGTGTTGATTAGGAAGATGAAACTCGGGCGACATGCAGCAACCTTTTATGGGGTAGTCTCTATTTTATTGTGGAGTACCATGGTAGGGCTTGTGCGTAGTACAAGCGAAAACTTTGGTCCCATTGGCGGTGCCGCATTGATTTATTCCATTGGTAGCCTTGTTTTAGTGGCTGTGATGGGGTTACCGAAAATTCACCTTTTTCCTAAACGCTATTTGTTCTGGGGCGCATTTTTATTTGTGAGTTATGAAATCTGCTTTATTTTAGCATTAGGGCTTGCAAATAACCGTCAACAAGCGATTGAACTCGGGATGGTCAATTATTTGTGGCCGAGCTTTACGATAGCCTTAGCCGTCTTATTTAACCGGCAACGTTTTAGCGTATTGTTGATTATTGGCTTAATTTTGGCATTCGTGGGACTGCTGTGGGTAATCTCTGGGGACCAACCATTATCGTTGAACGCGATTTTATCGAATATTCAAAGTAACCCTCTTAGCTATGCCTTAGCGTTTATTGGCGCTTTGTTATGGGCGTTTTATAGTAACATCACGAAACGCATGTCGAATGGCTGCAATGGAATGGTATTGTTTTTTATTATGACATCCATTGGGCTATGGATGCTGTTTATATTCTCGACGCCTGCGCCATTTAATATCAGTGTGAACAGTGTCAGCTTACTGCTCGTTACGGCGATTGCAACTGGTGGTGCAAATGCGCTCTGGACCGTTGCAATTATCAAAGGTAACGTGGCTTTTCTTGGTACGCTTTCTTACTTTACGCCGGTGATCTCTACAGCTTTTTCGTCGATGTTATTGAGTACGGCGTTAACATTAGGTTTCTGGCAAGGGGTTTTGATGGTGACGATAGGATCAATAACCTGTTTTATCGCCACAAGACGATGATTTAATTTTGGGCACTAACCTTTTTGCAAGCTAGCTTATTGGGTGCATAGTGCACGCCAATAGCGGCAAAAATGAAAATAATACCCAGTAGCTGCACGCTTATTTGTTCTGGCAAGCCATGTTGCACAATGTCAATCACCACACTGGAAAGCACCTGACCACTTATCGCAAAAATAGTGGTGAGTGTTGCGCCCAGTAATGGCAGTATATAGCTGTTAATCATCACAAAACATGCCCCAATGACACCGCCAGCAAATGCCATAAGCGGAATATTCTCGTAACCAATTTTAAATGGTATTTGTGCGAACCACATGATAATACTCAGAAATAAAAAGCCCACAACATGATTAATAAGGGAAGCATAAAAGGCATTACTGACTTGAGATAGGCATCCATTAAGGCTGCGGCTCAGGATAATACACATGCCATTAGACAGTGCAATCATAATAAAAAACAGTAACATATATTTATCTTCCCATAATGATCAATGTTGAGCCAAGCAGTAGAAATAACACCGTGAGATAATCCTTCTTGGCTATTTTTCGCTGGGCTAATCCTAAAAGTCCCATATGATCAATCAGTAATCCTGTCACGATTTGCCCTGTTAGCATCAATACAATTGAGCCTGAAAGTGAAAGTGGGCTATTGACAGTGATAGCCGCGAGTAACACCGTAAAGGCACCGGGGATCCCGCCGAGATAACTCCAGTGAGGTATTTTTTTAGCTGGCTTTCCTTTACCAAATCGTTTTTTCACGACCAACCAAATCAATACAGCAACCATACTGCCGATTCCATGGGTTAGCCAAGAGGCTTGTAACGGCGAGGTAAA
The DNA here is from genome assembly GCF_028479465.1 of Providencia sp. PROV208. Classification (NCBI taxonomy): domain Bacteria; kingdom Pseudomonadati; phylum Pseudomonadota; class Gammaproteobacteria; order Enterobacterales; family Morganellaceae; genus Providencia; species Providencia sp. PROV208. Next base: position 16,185 of record NZ_JAMPNS010000015.1, read on the forward strand.
CGTAGACAAATAACTGTTGCTCATGATCATCAATGTCAGTAATACACCTGAAAATACAGCAACTAGAGAAAGCACAATATCTTTTTTCATTTTCATTAATACAGGACGAGTGATTGGCAAAGTATAGGGATTGTCAGCATGAAGAAAAACCGCTATAAAAGAAAAACTCTGTTTCCTAAGGATTGACAATGACTGGCGTGGATTATGCATTACTGCCCATTTTTATCGCGATTGTAGAGCAAGGCAGTTTAACTAAAGCTGCAGATTCCCTGCATATGACAAAGTCGGCAATCAGTAAAAAATTAATGGCGTTAGAGGCAAGTACGGGGATCCGCCTGATTACTCGCTCGACTCGACATTTACAACTGACAGAAGCTGGAGAGCTTTATTATGCTTACTTAAAAAAGGCTCATCGGGCTATTGATGACGGTAACGCAGCACTTTCCCGTTACAGTGGTGCGGTAGATGGAACCTTAAAAATCAGTGCGCCAACCGTTTTTGGTCATCTTCATCTGACGGCTCTGCTACCTGAATTTCTGAAATGTTGGCCGCAATTGAATGCTGAGCTCGTATTTGACGATAAGCTGGTGGATTTAGTCGGAGAGGGGTTTGATATGGCAATCCGAATAGGCGAATTAAAGGATTCCTCATTAGTCTCGCGAACCTTATCCCCCTGTCACAGTGTCTTGTGTGCTTCCCCCATATGGTTAGAAGAACATGGCAGCCCCCAGAACCTTGACGAATTAGCAGGACATAATTGCCTTTTATACAGTTATTATCAGGCGGGGCAAACATGGTTATTTACGCATCAGGGGAAAATGGTTCGATTTACACCCACAGGAAATTTCCGCGCAAATAATAGCTTAGCGTTGCACCAAGCTGCTTTACAAGGATTAGGTGTTTGCCAACTACCTCAATTTATTGCCGCGCCCGACATCTTGGCTGGGCGATTAATAACGGTACTACCGGAATACCATTTACCGCAGCATCATATTTATGCAGTTTATCCAAACCGAGAGTTTTTGCCTAAAAAGGTGTCAGCCTTTCTTGATTTTCTACAAGAAAAGTTGGGAAAAACAAGTGGCTATCAGAGACGGTATGAGCTGAATTTATCGCAAGGTAAGAAAGGTGATGAAAACGCCTAATGTCAGCAGCATCCTAACATTAGGCGGTTAACAATAAGCGTTAAGCTAAGTTTTGTTCAGCAATAGGCTCATCTTTAGCCATAAATTTACCGATAAACATCGAGAGAATAAACGCAATAATACCTGGAATTAACCAGCCCATACCTTGTTCAAATAGTGGTAAATAGGCAATGAGATGCGCTTTTACCGCAACACTGAGCAGTTCCATATTATTGAGCGTATCAAGCAAACTCATTAGGACCACGACTGCAACAGTGATGCCGTATGTAACGCGTGGTGAAGCCATAAATTTACGCGCAAATTGCAAAAATACGATGGTAATGGATGATGGGTAGATCATCAATAATGCAGGGATAGTGACACGTAATAAGGTATCGAGACCAAACGTCGACACAATGGTGGTTAGCATGGTGAAAAAGACCACCCAAAAACGGTATCCTAAACGGTGATGGAATGTGGCGAAATAATCCGCACATGCGCTGGTTACACCCACTAAAGTGGTCATACTGGCCAGCAAGACAATCCCACACATAATCCAAGTACCAACGGCACCAAATAATACATCAACATAACGAGAGAAAATTTGTCCACCGTTGGTTGCGGTATTGGCGACTTGCTCACTGGTTGCCCCTAAATAGAATAGGCAGATGTATAGAGCGGCGAGTAAGCTTACTGAAATCAATCCCGCTTTAATCGTAATTGTGGCAACTTGACGAGGTTCGGTGATTTGCTTAGAGGCTAGAGCGCGAGCGACAATTCCCCCAAATGCCATCGCAGAAAGCACGTCCATGGTTTGGTAACCATCGATCACCCCGCCAAAGAATGCAAATTCTGCATATTGCTTAACTGGTGCATTCATTTCAGAAAGTGGGTCAAGGACGACAGCGATACCCACAACGACTAATAAAACCAGTAGAGCAGGAGTCATAAACTTACCAATCGCGCTGATCATTGTGCCTTGTTTTAGCATAAAGAACATCGAGGTAAAGTTAAAAACCAATGCGAAGGTGAGATGTGAAAACGTATTTTTTTCAGCAAAACCTAATGGTAGGAAGCCCATTTCAAATGCGGTATTGGTGACCCTCGGCATGGCGAAGGTGGAACCCACAATTAAATAAAGTGCAACCCAGAAGATCACGGCGACCCATTTGGGTAAGTCAACGGAGAGTTTTTCCCCTCGACCTTTTACGGCAACGGTAACGAGGGTTAAGAATGGCAACAAAACACCCGTGATCAGAAACCCTAATGAAGTATTAAACCAGTCTGTCCCCGATTGATACCCTGCCATAGGCGGAAAGATGATGTTTCCCGCGCCTAAAAATAAGGCGAATACCATCATGCCCAGAATTAACATATCTTTAGTTGAAAACATTTAACTACCTGTTAGTGATGTCAGTTTTATTGTATTTGTCTATAGGTGACAATTTTTTGAAAGACGCAGATAGTATCAAATTTGGAAGAGTAAGTAAGGCAAAGGATAAAATAGTTCTGAAGGGGGGATAGAGAATGGATATGCCAAAAAGCTAATGTAGAGGCATATCCAGCAGAATTGTATTTTTGTGTAGGGATTTGAGCTTTAAATGAGTAATTATTTAGACAATAAATTTATTTAATGCCACAGCAACACCATCACAATCGTTGGTTGATGTGACAAATTTCACTATTTCACGAATATGTGGTGCTGCATTTCCCATTGCTACCGAAACACTCGAATATTGTAGCATCGTGACATCATTATTCTGGTCACCGATGCTCATCACTTTATCTGGGGTTAAGGCGAGTTTGTCACACAGCACCTTCAGCGCAGAACCTTTACTGGCATCTTTATTCGAAATTTCGAGGAAATAGGGACTAGTTTTGATTAACGAATAATTTTCAAAGGTATTCTCAGGAATGTAACTGATACCCACATCGAGTTTTTCTGGGTGATCAATCATCATGATTTTGGTGAAACTGAGTGAGCTTTCCATTTCGTTCACGGGACAATACACCAGTGGAGTATTGGTAATGTAAGCGTCATGAATGGTGTAACGACTAATGTGGCGATTGGCGGTAAACATCGTGTTATCTGCAAGTGCATGCATATGGACACCAACGTTACTCGCTAGCTCTGCAAAATATTGATAATCTGCGAAATCCAGCAGGTTTTCATATAAATGGCTGCCATCATTGGCTTGGTGGATAACACTACCATTGTTACTGATACAGTAGTTATTGGCGGTGTCTAAACCAAGTTCTTGAAGGTAAGGCTGAATACCAGAATAGGGGCGACCCGAGGCGAGGACAATTCGAACACCTTGTTCATGGGCACGCGTAATGGCTTCTTTGACTACAGGGGAAATTTGGTGCTGCGAATTGAGTAATGTGCCATCTAAATCAATGGCGACCAGTTTGATTGACATCAACGCCTCCTAAAATAGAACTTTTACACGTACCTTACTCTGATTATCGAGAATGTAAATTATCGAAGAGGGCAATAAATAGATTGCTCAGTAAATAGGATGAGAATGCTCATGTTTTATCGCATTAAAGCTAAGGGCGGTTAATGCGCGTAAAACAAATTCACTCGTCATCCGTCGTGAGATGCAGCGGTTCTTTGATGTCCAATTGAATTTGGTCATTCTGCCGAAAATCAAACGGAGTAATGCCGTACTCTTTGCGGAACATGTAGGTAAAGTGAGATTGGGAACCAAATCCAAAATCTAACGCGATATCAAAAATACTTTGGCTGCTATTTCGTAATAAATTTACTGCGCCAGCGAGTCGGCGTTGGCGAATATATTTACCTAAGGAGATCCCAGTGACTTCCTTAAAGATTTTTTGCATGTGCCAAAGGGAATACCCTGAATAGGCCGCGAGCTCTTCCAAATGGATGACTCTGCCTAAATGCTCTTCGATCCATTTACTTAGAGCATTAACAAGTGCTACGTGGTTATCTTGTGCCATCTCAAATTCATTCTTATTTTACGGTAACCGAAGTATACACAACTTCATTTCACCATGACAAAGGTTGGTTGTGCGGTATAACAGATTTGTGTATGAAAAACAGGCAATCCTAGCAAGTTATTTATCAATAGCTGCAAAAATGAACAATTGTTTTCTTGAAAACGATGAATTGCCCATTTTACACAAACTAATCATCGTAATATTGATTAATATTGGCAGATTAAGTGACTACTAAGAACCCCTATATTTATGCGAAATATGCTATTAATCATCATCATTGTGACCATTTGTGCTTTTTTATACCTACTGGCGATGAATAATCTCTGCGATCAAGGTGGTGATGACTTTCAGCTTGGGATCTGCCGAGTGACAGCTTTGTTACCATTTTGAGTTTGCATTTTAGAACGTCTTACTAGATATTAGTTTGTTATTATTTGGAAACATCGTAAGACAGGCAGAAAGCCAGCTTCACAGTGGTGTAATTGCGGGTGGAGTTCATGCAAAAATTCAAATAAACTTGCGTGATTATCACAACTGTGGACGATAACAAAAGCTAGAGGACGAAAAGGTAAAGATATGGCGCAACAGACGCTCAAGCGCGGATTGAAAAACAGGCATATTCAGTTAATTGCCTTAGGGGGCGCTGTCGGTACAGGGCTATTTTTAGGGATAGCAACCACGATTCAAATGGCAGGGCCGTCAGTTTTACTCGGGTATGCACTGTGTGGTTTTATCGCATTTCTGATCATGCGCCAGTTAGGTGAAATGATTGTTCAAGAGCCTGTTGCAGGGTCGTTTAGCCATTTTGCATTTAAATATTGGGGTGGTTTTGCTGGGTTCCTTTCGGGGTGGAACTACTGGGTCATGTTTATTCTCGTCGGAATGACTGAACTGACCGCCGCAGGTAAATATATGCAGCACTGGTGGCCTGAGTTACCTATTTGGGTTTCAGCGCTGGTATTTTTCATTGCTGTGAATGCCATTAACCTCATTAACGTTCGTTCTTACGGTGAAACTGAATTCTGGTTTGCATTGATAAAAGTGGTTGCTGTCATTGCGATGATTCTATTTGGTTGCTACCTACTCTTTAGTGGTCACGGTGGTCCCCAAGCTAAAGTTAGCAACTTGTGGGAATACGGTGGCTTTTTTGCAAAAGGGTATAATGGACTATTAGTTGCTCTAGCAATTATTATGTTCTCATTTGGTGGATTAGAATTAGTGGGCATCACTGCGGCAGAAGCGGAAGACCCAGACAAGAGTATTCCAAAAGCTATCAACCAAGTGGTTTATCGTATTTTAATTTTCTATATTGGTTCATTGGCGGTGTTGTTGGCACTTTACCCATGGGTACAATTGGATGGTAAAACCAGCCCGTTTGTCTTGATTTTCCATGAGTTGGGCGATTTGCTAGTCGCAAATGCGTTGAACGTGGTTATTTTGATTGCTGCACTGTCTGTGTATAACAGTGGCGCATATTGTACAAGCCGTATGCTGTACGGTTTAGCTCAACAAGGCAATGCCCCTCGATTTATGGCACAAGTGAACAAAGGCGGCGTACCTGTGATGGCGTTGATTGTTTCGGGGATTGCGACGTCTGGTGGTATTCTGATTAACTTTGTGATGGAAGGCAAAGCATTTGAATTGCTAATGTCCTTAGTGGTCACAACGTTAGTGCTCAACTGGATTATGATTTGTGTGTCTAACCTGAAGTTTAGAGCCGCAATGAATAAACAGGGCATTGAAACCAAGTTTAAGAGTATTTGGTACCCATTTGGTAATTACCTGTGCTTAGCATTCTTGTCTCTGATCTTAATTATTATTCTGACAATGGATGGGCTGCGTGTGTCGGTGCTGATTATGCCACTATGGATTGCAGTCCTGTGGGTAGGCTACCAATTCTCCGGCGCTAAAAAGCAAGGCATCGAAAGTAAAGTGTCATAACCTATTTGGTTAATCAAAGAGAATAAAAAAACCGGTGATATTGAATCTACCGGTTTTTTTTGCGCTGCTTTTGGTGGTTAAATGAATCGTAGAAGCGAGTGGTTTACCACTGCCAGCGTAACCATGCAAATAGCACGTTACCATTATTGTAAGTCCCAGGAATGTAGGTAGCTTGAACAGACAGTTTGTCATATTCAATTGAGACTAACGGCAGCGGTGCAGGAAGCGGAATATAACTGTACTCTTCACGAGCGGTAATCCCTAACGTGAAACCAGCCCCCATACGGAAGCCATCCATATCACCGGGGATCCACATTTTTTGGAAACCATATCCGACAATCGGTTCGACTTTATTATGAGAATCCATAAATGCCATTGCGTACAGTGCATGCCAATCATTATCTTCATCATAACGATATTTACCAATACCAAAACCCCATGGCTCTTCATTATAGGTATTGGTTTTTTCTTTATCGTACATAAAACGGTTATGCCAAGTAAAGAACGGGATATACAGCTCATACTTGTCAGAATCCCATGTGGTACTGACATTATTGGTGAATTTATCCCATAGACCAACTGACTGTTCTTCAGCCAATGCAGGTGATGACATGCAGATTGAAGCACCCAAAATTGCTGACGCGCTTACAACCAACTGTATGTTTTTATTAACTCTCATTGTAGATCCAATCTAGTTATATCTGATAAATAAGTAATGGTAGCCATTGACAATGATCACATCATTATCGCAATTGTAATAATTCTATTATCAATTATTTTAATAAAGATAAGCTAAATAAGACAGCAATAAATAGTTAAATTAGGATAATGACTATTGGGCGTGCAATTAGGTGCGTAAAATCAATTTGCTAAATCGATAAGTTTGATTAAATGGATTAACGTAATTCAATGATTAATTTAGTAAAATAAAAATTTGCATTTAAATGACAATTAATCGCATTTAATTTTTAAGTTTAATGGATCATTCACTAGTAATTGGCATGGCATATGAGACAATCCATTTTAAGTGATTATTTTTTTAACTTAATGATTTTAATTAAGTTAAAAAAATAAAATAAACGTAATATTACTAAGGTGAATTATCTTTCTGACGACAAAGGAGGGCATTAATGAGAGTGAATGCGTTAACGATTGCAGGAACGGACCCATCAGGCGGAGCGGGTATTCAGGCTGACCTTAAAGCCTTTTCCGCACTCGGTGCATATGGAACCAGTGTGATGACTGCGCTGGTGGCACAAAATACGCGAGGCGTTCAATCTGTTCATAATATCCCTCCTGAGTTTGTTGCTGCTCAATTGGAATCTGTTTTAAGTGATGTGCGTATAGATGCAGCCAAGATTGGTATGCTATCAAATCGCGATAATGTACATGTCGTTGCTGAAGCTTTGAAAAAAACACCTGTTCCCTATGTTGTGCTGGACACCGTGATGGTTGCGAAAAGTGGTGATCCACTTTTATTACCGGATGCTGTAGAGACGTTAAGGTTGCAACTATTGCCGTTAGTTTCATTGATTACCCCCAATTTACCGGAAGCGGCTGTGTTACTGGATGAACCCATGGCACAAACTGAGCAACAAATGCGTGATCAAGGGAAACGGTTATTACAGTTAGGCTGCCAATGTGTATTAATGAAAGGCGGTCACTTGATTGATACTGAAAGCCCTGATTGGCTGATCACGCCTGAAGGAGAATGGCGTTTCACTTCGCCACGTATTAACACTAAAAATACTCATGGCACAGGGTGTACATTATCGGCGGCATTGGCTGCATTACGACCACGTTATGCTGATTGGCAACAAACAGTCATTGAAGCTAAAGCTTATTTACAGGGCGCCCTTGAACAAGCAGACAGCTTAGAGGTTGGGAGTGGTTTCGGACCCGTGCACCATTTTTATCGGTGGTGGTAAGGATATTAGGGGCTAGAAAAAAGAAATGGCTAGCTCAAGGGAGATTGAGCCAGCCAAGGAGGTGGTTCCTAGTCTTAATTTATGACTTTCTAGTTCTTCGTTTTCGAGAGTGACTATACGATATAGAATAACCAATTGATGTGATCTGTTGCATAAAATTGGATATTGAGTGCATTTTTTAGTGAGACTGTCAATAACGAGAATGATTCTCAACTAAAACAAAGCACAAAATGAGCGTTTTTTACACAAAAACATAAGAAAAAGCCCACCGTCATCGACCATGGGCTTTTATTCAGAAAACGTGGTGAGTGGATAGCAAGCTACACTACCCGAAAATTACGCTTTTTCGACTTGAGCTTGATGAGGATCACGGGTTGTCGTTCCCGCCAAATTACGGATTAACAAACCAAAATTAACATCCACATCTTCAGGAATTGGTAGGTAAACCACATGCCCATTACCTGGCGCAACATCCACGGATTCGCCTTTGCGGTTGGTCAATGAATCCAGCGTAAAGACAATATTACCCGCGGGTGTCATGAGCTCTAAGCTATCACCGACGCTAAATTTATTTTTAACATCGACTTCCGCTAAGCCATTCACGCGGTTACCCGTAAATTCACCCACAAATTGCTGAGTATCTGAAACAGAATAACCATACTCATAAGTTTGGTAAGCATCATGGGTATGGCGGCGTAAGAAACCTTCGGTATAGCCACGGTGTGCTAACCCTTCAAGCGTAGAGAGCAGGCTCGGGTCAAATGGTTTACCTGCAACAGCATCATCAATAGCGCGACGATACACTTGGGCTGTACGTGCACAATAATAGAATGACTTAGTACGACCTTCGATTTTCAGTGAGTGAACACCCATCTTAGTCAGTGTCTCGACGTGCTCAATAGCGCGTAAGTCCTTGGAGTTCATGATATACGTACCATGCTCATCCTCAAAGGCGGTCATGTATTCGCCTGGGCGCATCGTTTCTTCAATCATGTACACTTTATCAGTTGGCGCACCTTCACCCAGTGTAGGTGCAACATTTTTCACTGGGATAGGCTCATGCATATGCACGATGTTGCCCACGTCGTCTTCTTTACCTTCTTGGACTTTATATTCCCAACGGCATGCATTGGTGCAGGTTCCTTGGTTCGGGTCGCGTTTATTAATATAGCCAGAAAGCAGGCATCGCCCTGAATATGCCATACACAGTGCACCGTGTACAAAGACTTCAAGCTCAATTTCAGGGACTTGCTGGCGGATCTCTGCAATTTCTTCCAAGGAGAGCTCGCGAGATAAAATGACGCGGGTTAATCCCATTTGTTTCCAGAATTTGACGGAAGCCCAGTTGACGGCGTTTGCTTGAACCGATAAGTGAATATCCATATCTGGGAATGCTTCACGCACCATCATGATAAGTCCTGGGTCGGACATAATGAGTGCATCGGGTCCCATTTCGATCACGGGGGTCAGGTCGCGAATAAACGTTTTTAGCTTGGCGTTATGCGGGGCAATGTTGACGACCACATAGAATTTTTTACCAAGTTCGTGGGCTTCGTTGATCCCTTTAGCGAGATTCTCATGGTTAAATTCGTTATTGCGCACACGTAGGCTGTAGCGAGGTTGACCGGCATATACCGCATCGGCACCGTAAGCAAACGCATAACGCATGTTCTTCAAGGAACCTGCTGGGGATAATAATTCTGGTGTAAACATGTTAGTTCTCAGTCTGATGTCAGGTCAGCACCATGCCGGATGGCATGGTGTAAAAATTCGAGGGTGGGGATTTTAACGCTAAATGCGGGGAATGCCAAATTTCCCTTGTAAAAAATATGGTTATAATTTTGTTACAAGGGAATGGCTTGAATTAGATATCGTCCCAGCGATAGCCTAAACCGTAGATAGAGCGAATAAATGTTTTTTCGTTATCTAATGATTCCAGCTTACGGCGTAAATTTTTAACGTGGCTATCAATGGTTCTGTCGGTGACCACGCGATGGTCGTCATACAAAATGTCCAGTAATTGATCCCGAGAAAACACCGTACCTGCGTTATCTGACAAAAACTTTAGCAGACGAAATTCTGCGGGGGTCAATTCCAGTAATTTATCCCCATAACGAACTTGGAAGGCATTTTCATCGATAACCAGCTGCGTCTCTTGGCTTCCCGCAGAAGAAGGGACTCTTTGGCAACGACGCAAAATCGTTTTTACGCGGGCAACCACTTCTCGCGGGCTAAAGGGCTTACAAACATAGTCATCGGCACCAATTTCTAACCCTAATAAACGGTCAATTTCTTCCGTTTTGGCTGTCACCATAATCACGGGGACGTCACTGAATTGACGCAGTTCACGACAGACCGAAATACCATCGAGTCCCGGTAACATCAAATCTAATAAAATCAGGTCAGGAAAGTGCTTTTGCACATAAGGGATGACTTCATCGCCGCGCATCAGCAAGGCGGGAACATAGCCAGCAGCTTGCAAATAATCAAACAGTAGCTGCCCAAGTTTGGGTTCATCTTCAACAATCAGAACATGGGCGCTATTGGCTCCCAATAAAGGGGATTCAGGCAAAGACACTATTGCTCCTCCTGCGTCGCAATGGGAAGTTGAATGGTTATCTTCACGCCACCGAGTGGGGATGGTGCCGCAGAAATAGTCCCGTTATGGGCCTCGACAATATTATAGCAAATCGCCAGCCCCAAACCTGAGCCACCACTCGCACGGTTACGAGAAACTTCCACACGGTAAAATCGTTCAAACAGACGCTGGCATTGTTCAACACTTAATCCCGGCGCGCTATCTTCCCACGTGATCACTAATTGTTGCTCATGTTGGCTCACGTTGACGGCAATTTTACCGTGAGGATCGGTATAGCGCAGGCTGTTTTCCATCAAATTATAAAACAGCTGGTTGATACGATCAGGATCAGCGAATAGATGGGAATGGGCTGAAAACTGAGTTTCTAACGCCAGCTGCCTATCCTCCAAGCGCCATTTAGCTTGCCCTAAATTCATCTCAATAATGGGAATAATATCGATGGATTGCATGCGATATACCAAGGAACCGCGATCGGATAAGGAGAGCTGGTGTAGGTCATTGACAAGCTTAATCAGCGTCTGTGTTTCATTGAGTAATGAGTTTATGGTTTCTGGAGTCGCTTGGCGAACACCATCCTGCACGGCTTCAAGTTCACCACGTAAGACGGATAGTGGGGTGCGTAGTTCATGGGAGATATCGGCCATATAATCACGGCGCATCTGCTCATTTTTTTCGAGTGTGGAAGCTAGGTGATTAAAATCCTTGGCGAGCTGTCCCAATTCATCTTGACCAACCTCTGAAACCCGCGCACTGAAATCGCCTTTTGCTAATTGGTGAGTGCCTTCCAATAACCGCTTGATGGGCTTTAAGAATCCGCGAGCCAAAAAGAGGGTAACTAACAGTGCAACAAATAGCGATAATCCTGCAATTAGCCAGCTAATATGCATCTGTTGAGTATCGAAACGCTGGTCTAACTGATTACTGATGCCACTTTCATAGCTGGCAATCAGCCAGCCTACCGTTGTCCCTTGGCTAGTTTTTACGGGAACTCGGATCACTTGCTCTGGAGGCCGTTCTCGCCCCCAAATAAGGTTGTCTTTAGCATCAAAAACCCAAAACATTCCGCGCATACGCTTATGTCCATGCCCTGGACCTGGACCTGGACCTGGACCTGGACCTGGACTCTGATGTTGGTTATCAACATTGCGTAAAATACGGAAAAACATGCGCTCATCACTCGCAAGAAATCGCCAACTTCCCTCTTCCTCATATTGTTCAGCGAGTGCGGAGGAAAGTAGCTCAGCACGTTGTTGGTCATTCTCTTTGATATAGTCAATAAAGCCGTGCTGAAATCCCATACGCACCCCTTGGTGCATTATTACAACCAGCAGCAAACAGGTGGCAAAAATCGCGATGAACAAACGGGTACTGAGGCTGGTAAGTTTAAGCTTCATGGGTTTTCTCCTGCACAGAATGCGCTGAACGTGAGAAACGCTGTCTTAGGCTATCGAAACTGAGGTACACCACGGGGGTTGTAAATAGGGTCAACAGCTGGCTCATGATTAACCCGCCCACGATGGCGATCCCCAAGGGCTGACGTAGTTCTGCGCCGTCACCGGTGCCTAACATCAAGGGGAGTGCACCAAAAATCGCTGCAAGCGTGGTCATGACGATAGGGCGAAAACGCAATAGGCTAGCGCGTAAGATGGCTTCGCGAGCGGATAAGTGGGCGTTACGTTGTGCTTGGAGCGCGAAGTCCACCATGATAATGGCATTTTTCATGACAATCCCAATGAGTAACATAATCCCAATTAAAGCAATCAAGCTAAATGGCGTATCAAACAATTCAAGGGCTAATAATGCCCCCACGCCTGCGGAAGGCAGGGTGGAAAGAATCGTAAGCGGGTGAATATAGCTTTCATACAAAATACCCAATACCAAATAGACGGTGACAATTGCTGCTAAAATTAAAAATAACTGTGATTTTAACGTTTCTTGGAATACCTGAGCGGTTCCGGCAAAAGTGCCTCGTACGGTAGAGGGGACACCCAGTGATGTCATGGTTTTTTCTACGGCATCAATTGCATCATTTAAGGTATAGCCATCCGCTACGTTAAACGAGATGGTGGACGCGGCAGATAATCCTTGGTGATTCACACTCAGCGGCGCATTGGCGGGTTGCCAGCGTGCAAAATAGGAAAGGGGAATGGCGTCTCCCTGTTTGTTGACCACAAACATTTTATCCAGTGAGCTCACGTCTTGTGTATATTCGGGTGCCACTTCCATCACCACTTTATATTGGTTCATCGCTTCATAGATAGTGGAGATCTGTCGCTGACCAAAGGCATTGTTGAGCAGATTGTTCGCATCACGCACATCGATCCCCAGTTGCGCCATCAAATCGCGGTCATAGGTTAATGCCATCTCCGCGCCTTTATCTTCTTTATCGGAGTTCACATCGGTTAACTGAGGTAAATCCCCTAGAGCTCGGCGAATAGCGGGCTCCCATGAACGTAATGCATCCAGCTCATCGGCTAACAGGGTAAATTGATAGCTAGCTTCGGATTGACGTCCTCCCACGCGGATATCTTGCACGGGCATCATAAATAAGTTGGCACCGGGTTCTTTCGCCAGTTTCATGCGCAAGCGGTTAATCACGCTGTTAGCACTCTCTTTGCGCTCATCCAGTGGCTTTAAGGAGATAAACATAGAGCCACTGTTGACGCGGCTGCCGCCCGTAAATCCAGTGACGCTATCCACGGCAGGATCCGCTTTTACTTGCTGCATAAAGCTCGTCATTTTTTGCTTCATTGACTGGAATGAGATGCTTTGGTCTGCACGGACAAAACCCAGTAACCGCCCAGTATCTTGTTCTGGGAAAAAGGCTTTAGGAATTGAAATATACAGATAAACATTTAAACCAATAGTTGCAATTAATACGGCTAATACACTGCGTCGATGAGAAAGCACCCAATTTAACGTGACGCCGTAACTTTCTTGTAGCCGAATAAGCACTCGACCAAAGCCTTGGCGCTTAGCATTAACTTTATCACCTCTCTTTTTCAGTAAATGTGCACACATCATCGGGGTTAATGTGAGGGAAATGACCAATGAAATCCCAATAGCGGTCGAGAGTGTGATGGCGAATTCCCGGAATAAGCGCCCGACTAGCCCGTCCATCAGGAGTAAAGGAATAAACACGGCGACTAAAGAAATACTCATGGAGACAACGGTAAAACCCACTTCAGAAACCCCTTTAATGGCGGCAATAAAGGGCTTGCGACCATTTTCGATATGCCGTGAAATGTTCTCCAAGACCACAATGGCATCGTCCACCACAAAGCCGGTTGCAACGGTCAGCGCCATGAGTGATAGGTTATTGAGGCTAAATCCGCATAAATACATTGCAGTAAATGTGCCTATTAGCGAAACAGGCACGGCAATAGCCGGAATAAGCGTGGCACGACCAGAGCGTAAAAAGAGCAGCACGACGAGAATAACAAGCGCGATCGCAATCATTAATGCCCTTTCTACTTCCGCAAGGGAGGCTTTAATGGTCGGCGTTCTATCTTGTGCGACTTGAAGATCGATGGCGGCAGGGATCATGTCCTTAAATTCAGGTATTTCTTCACGAATGCGTTTTACAGTCTCAATGATATTGGCACCCGCTTCTCGACGAATAATAATGAGGATCGCAGGTTCACCACTGGACATTCCCGCAGCTCGTACGTTTTGTACCGAATCTTTTACCGTTGCCACATCACTGAGTTTAACGGCATTACCGTTACTGTAATGGACAATAATCGGGCGATAATCTGCTGCTTTTTTCAGTTCATCATTGGTCTGAACTTGGTATCGGTTATCTGGGTTATTGATATAACCTTGGGGTTGACGCACATTGGCGCTACTGATTGCAGAGCGGACTGCATCCAGAGAAACCCCTTGATTGAATAATGCCGTGGGGTTGAGTTCCACTCGTACTGCGGGCAGGGAGCCACCACCCACAGTCACTTCACTGACACCTTCAATTTGTGCAATACGTTGTGCTAAGCGTGTCGATGCCACATCGTACATTTCCCCAGTGCTTAGGGTATTTGATGTGAGCGTTAAAATCATAATGGGGGCATCAGACGGGTTCGATTTATAGTAACGCGGGCGGCTTGGCATGCCGCTAGGTAATAGGTTTTGCGCTGCATTCAATGCAGCTTGTACTTCACGGGCGGCATTATTGATATCTTTTGTGAGATCGAACTCTAAGGTGATAGTGGTACTCCCTAACGAGCTGCTGGATGTCATCTCATTTAAGCCTGCGATACTGCCGAGTGAACGCTCAAGTGGGGTCGCAATCGAGGATGCCATTGTTTCTGGTGATGCACCGGGAAGTGACGCTGACACTCTTATTACTGGGTAGTCGACCTGTGGCAGGGGCGCCACAGGTAAAAATAGAAAGCTCAATGCACCGCATAAGGTAATGGCAACACTGATTAAGGTGGTTGCCACCGGACGGCTGATGAATAAAGCAAAGAAGCGTTTCATTAAGACTCCTGTGCCTTGCGCTCACGACGATTAAAGCGATGGGCTAAGCGGTCAAACATCAGGTAGATCACTGGGGTGGTGAAGAGCGTCAAAATTTGGCTCATGATCAGTCCACCGACCATACAGACTCCCAACGGTTGGCGTAATTCCGCACCCACACCCGTGCTTAACATTAACGGTAATGCACCTAATAAGGCAGCCATCGTGGTCATCAAGATTGGACGAAAACGCAGTAAACAGGCCTGATAAATCGCATCATATGGGGATAAACCTTGTTCACGCTCAGCAGCAAGCGCAAAGTCAATCATCATAATGGCGTTCTTTTTCACAATTCCGATCAGCAAAATAATACCGATGATGGCTATTACATCTAGCTCATTTCCTGCCATCATTAAGGCAAGTAGCGCCCCGACTCCAGCGGTTGGCAGAGTGGATAATATAGTGATTGGATGAATAAAGCTTTCATACAGAATGCCCAACACGATATACATGGCGATGATCGCGGCAAAAATAAGCCAAACTGTGCTACTCAATGCCGCTTCAAAGGCGAGTGTTGCCCCTTGGAATTGCGTGGTGATGGATTTTGGCATGGCAATGTTTTTTTCTGCCAGCTTAACCGCGTTAACTGCGGACTCTAATGAAGAGCCCTCTGCGACATCGAAAGAAAACGTGACAGAAGGGAACTGATCAAGGTGATTGATGGCGAGAGGGCCATAACCTTCTTGAATATTCACTAAGGTGTTGAGCGGCACCATGGCGCCATCCGTCCCTTTCAGGCGAATATCATTAAGTGCATCCATTCCATCACGGGTTTGGGTGTTATGCTCTAAAATAACGCGATACTGATTCGCTTGGGTATAGATAGTCGAGATCATGCGCTGACCAAAGGCGTTATACAGGGCATTATCGATATTTGACATCGTAATGCCAAAACGACTTGCGGTATCACGATCCACATTCACATAGGCGACTAACCCTTTGTCTTGCCAGTCACTACTGACATCCACAAGTTCGGGTTGTTGATTGAGCGCTTCAATTAACTTTGGTACCCAAGTGCTGAGCTCATCGAGGGAGCCGGCTTGCAGTGTAAATTGATACGGAGTACGAGAAACTTGCGTATCAATGGTTAAATCTTGCGAAGGTTGCAGATAGAGGTTCACACCCGCAACATTGCTAGTGGCTTGCTGTAGACGGGGAATAATGGTGGGTACTCGGTCATCACGTTCATCAAGGGGCTTCAATGTGATTTGAATACGGGCATTATTTAGCGTGGCATTATTGCCATCGATTCCCACATAGGTGGTGACGTTTTCAACGGCAGGGTCGGACAGAATAATTCCCGCCACTTCTTGCTGTTTTTTCGACATAGCCGCAAATGAAATGGATTGGCGACTCTCAATAGTGCCCTGAATAATACCGCTATCTTGCAGTGGGAAGAAACCTTTCGGGATCCACATATACAGCAGCACAGTCAGCACCAAGGTTCCTAGTGCGACACACAGTGTTAGCCATTGGTGGTTAAGAACGCGTTTTAACCATACTCCATAGCCCGCAATCATCCATTCAAAAAAGTGCTCGCAGGCGATTTCAAAACGGTTATGTTTATGCTGGGATTCTGGCTTGAGTAAGCGAGCACACATCATTGGGGTGAGTGTGAGGGATACCACGGCAGAGATCAAAATCGCCACCGCCAAGGTGATCGCAAATTCACGGAATAGACGCCCGACAATGTCTCCCATAAACAGCAGTGGGATCAGCACGGCAACCAATGAAAACGTCAGCGAAATAATGGTGAAGCCGATTTCTCCGGCGCCTTTTAATGCCGCAACGACAGGCTTATCGCCTTGTTCAAGATAACGGGAGATATTTTCAATCACCACGATGGCATCATCGACGACAAATCCCGTTGCGATGGTGAGTGCCATTAACGTCAGGTTATTGACAGAGAAACCACAGAAATACATCACCGCAAAGGTGCCGACGAGGGATAGCGGTACGGCAATACCGGGGATCAATGTCGCGATACCATTGCGCAGGAACAGGTAAATCACCATGACTACAAGGGCGATGGCAAGCATCAATTCAAATTGAACATCATTCACGGAGGCGCGTATCGTACTGGTGCGGTCCGTTAAAATATCCACGTTGACGGAGGCTGGCAGACTTTCAATGAGCTCAGGCAGTAAGGCACGAATGGTGTCTGTGGTGCTAATGACGTTAGCGCCGGGCTGGCGCTGAACATTGATGACAATCGCTTGCTGGCTATTTGCCCATGCACCGAGGTAAGCGTTTTCTGCTCCTTGTTCGATAGTTGCAATATCACCAAGACGTACAGGCGCGCCATTTTGGAATGCCACAATCAGCTTGCGATAATCATCAAGCGACTTCATTTGGTCATTGGCAGATAAAGTTACCGCACGAGTTGGACCATCAAAGCTCCCTTTTGCGGAGTTGACGTTAGCGTTATTAATCGCGGTACGAATCGTTTCGCTATCTAGCCCTTTAGCCGCCATGGCTTGGGGATTAAGATTCACGCGGACAGCAGGGCGCTGCCCACCGGCTAAGGTAACCAAACCGACACCCGTTACTTGAGATATTTTCTGCGCAACGCGAGTTTCAATAATATCTTGTACTTGAGTCAGCGGCATGGCATCGGAGGTGACGGCTAACGTTAAGACAGGGGGATCCGCAGGATTCACTTTATTGTAAATCGGTGGATACGGTAAATCAGAGGGTAATAAGCTGGTGGCAGAGTTAATTGCCGCTTGGACTTCTTGCTCTGCAACATCTAAAGGGAGCGAGAGCTGGAACATGAGCGTGATCACCGACGCGCCACCAGAGCTGCGTGATGACATTTGCTGTAAGCCAGACATTTGACCAAATTGTGTTTCCAACGGAGCGGTGATCGCCGATGTCATGACGTCAGGGCTGGCCCCCGGATACAGAGTGACGACTTGGATTGTTGGATAGTCAACTTCGGGCAATGCAGAAACAGGTAAAAAACGGTAGCCGATGATCCCTGCCAGTAAGATTGCCACCATAAATAATGTGGTCGCCACTGGACGCAGAATAAAGAGGCGAGACGGACCTCCGCCTTTAAGGGATTCAGGCTGCATTAGGCTTTCTCCGCACTATTGCGAGGTTTTCTCTCTACGGAAGCGGACTTTTTCTCGATGGATGACGCATTAACAACCTCCACCTTCGCGCCATCCGTGAGCTTATCAACCCCATCGGTGATGACTTTGGTATTGGCGGATAACCCACTTTCAATGACCACTTGCTGACTGTCTTGAATACCTACGGTGACAAGATGCTTCGCGACGGTACCTTCATCATTCAGAACCCAAACGTAGTGCCCTTCATTCCCCATTTGCAGGGCGGCGGTTGGGATAACGACTGCATTTTGTAACGTTTCTACTTGCATTTTGACGTTGACAAATTGGTTCGGAAACAGCTTTTGCTCTTCGTTGGTAAAGCGTGCTTTAATTTTGAGTGTGCCTGTTGCGGGGTCAATTTGGTTGTCGGTACTCAGTAATTCCCCTTGGGCAATCATAGCAATATTGTTGCGATCCCACGCTTCAATCAGCACTTTTTTACCCGCAGCTTGTGCTTGCTGTATGGCGGGAATATCGCCTTCAGGTAAGGCGAATAGAACGTCGGCAGGTTGTGTTTGGGTGATCACGACAATAGGGGTGGAAGTACCCGAAGAGATAAAGTTACCAACATCAACCTGTTTTAAACCCACCCGTCCAGCAATAGGGGCAGTGATTTTGCTGTAAGTCAGCTGCAGTTTGGCATTGTCGACGGCAGCTTGGTCAACTTTAATACTGCCTTCTGCCTGTAAAACCGTGGCACGTTGATTATCCAGCTCTTGTTGCGAAATGACTTTAGTACCTGCGAGTTTTTGGTAGCGAGTGAGATCTAAACGGGCATTGGCTAAGGCGGCTTTATCTTTTGCCAACTGACCTTCTGCTTGAGCGAGTTGAACCTCGAAAGGGCGAGGGTCAATTTGTGCTAATAAATCACCGGCTTTAACGGATTGGCCTTCAGTGAAGTAGATGTGCATTAACTGACCTTCAACGCGGCTGGTCACCGTCACCATGTTGGCGGCTTGCACGGTTCCTAAACCGGATAAGAAACGCGGAACGACTTTTTCTTGTGCCGTAGCAAACTGCACTGGGGCTAAGGGACGAGACGGTCTTCCACCTGCTTTTTTCGCTTGTCCACTCGGTGTTGCACTCGCTGTTGTTGGTACTTCATTTTGATTATTTTTATGGTAGACATACCACGTTGTACCAGCTACTGCGATTATCGCAACAAACAGGGCAGATCGAGTCCAAATTGTACGGCGTTTCTGTGTCGTCATGGTGGGTCATTCGCTTAACTCAAAAGAGTGGGTAAAATCCGTCAGGCTATAGGCTAAAAAACTAACGAAAAAGAGTTAGTTAGACATAATAATAGTTTAACTTGATAGGTACAAAGAAAAATGGAGGAATTATGAATAAGTGTCAATTTATGTACGTCCTGAGTATGCGTATATCTACTTGCCGTGACGTACCTATTTAATCAGCGTTAGTGCTAAATAAGTTTAGGACATAATACAATATAAACAAAAATCATTCTTCAGCTAATAATTCAATGAATTACCTGAGCTAAATTTGATTAAGAAATGAGTTGATCAAGCGTATATAAATAAAAAATTAGCGCAGTTAGCGTCGGGATTATAAAGTGAATTGGCTCACAGCAGAAAGAGTCAATAATCGTAGCTAATAAGTAATTACATTAAAAGGAATTTAATAGATGAACTTATCGAATACCACTGATTTATTTGAGCGGGTCTCTGAATCTGAGTTTGCATTGTCTGAGCCTTGTCTTAGCCCAAAATTTGAACAAGAAATAACGCTCGAGATGAAGATCAAAAAATTGGTTGATGGGGTACAACCTTTTGACCCGCTAGTTAAAGGTTATTTCGGAGCTCCACAATCTAAGTTTGCATTGTCTGAGCCTTGTCTTGGCCCAGACATTGAACAAGAAATAACGCTCGAGATGAAGGTGAAACAATTGGTTGATGAGGCACAATCTTTTGATCCGCTAGTCACAGATTGTTTCGGGTCATCACAAGCTGAAATGGTCGCTTCTGCTTTAAGCAGTTTTCCTCAGGCAGATATTATGACCTCAAATACTGTTGGGGATATTAATATCAAATATGGCTATGGCATGCCAATTGTGGGACACCATCCAATTATTTAGATAAAAACTGTACTCAGTACACTATGTGATTATTAATAATAAAAGCCACCATTAAGGTGGCTTTTATTGGTTTAGACTAATCGATAACTATTGAATTGTACTGGTATTTAAAACCGGTGCTTTCTCATTTTGCTGTGTTTCATTTGCACTCCAACCTTTCCATGACAGTGGAATAAAGGCTACCGCTACGGCTAATAATGAAACGCCTGCTACATAGTATGCTGGTGCCATGTGAGATTGTTGTAACCATGCACCCGTTAAGATTGGGGTTAATCCACCAAATACGGCATAAGCCAAGTTATAGGCGAATGATAAGCCGGAGAAACGAATTTCTGGTGGGAACGCACGAGTACTGATAATTGGCGTTGTTGCAATTGCACCCACAAAGAAGCCCATTAATGCATAGTTAAACGTTAAGGTACTCGCAGAAATATCGGATGATAAAGTCGAGTAGAAATAGATAGCTGTGACCGCTAATCCACCCCAAGATAACGTCATTGAGGTACGCGTTCCTGCTTTATCCCCTAACCAACCCCAGAAAATGCAGCCTAAAGTTAACGTTAATGTTGCCGCACAGTTGGCTTGCAAAGCCATGTTACGGTCAATGCCATAAATACCTTTTAACACCACGTCAGGCGTCATCAAGATGGTGACAACGATAGCGGTAGACAGTGACCACGTCAGTGCAGCGGTGATCATGCAAGCTTGTTTATGGGATTTAACCACGGTTTTTACTGGCAATTCTTTGGTTAACGCTTTTTTAGCCACCATCTCTTTGAAAATAGGCGTTTCTTGTAAGAAACGACGCAGATACACAGAGATAAAACCAAAAATACCGCCTAAAATAAATGGAATACGCCAAGCAAAATCATGCACTTCTTGAGTGGTATAAGAGCGTTCAATGATAATGGCAACGATAGATCCCAGTAAAATCCCACCGGTGATCCCGGAAGTTAACGTGCCAACACCTAATCCATAACGTTGTTTTGGGGTATGTTCGGCAATGAACACCCACGCACCCGGCATTTCACCACCGATAGCCGCACCTTGCATGATGCGCATTAATAACAGTAACAGTGGTGCAGCGGCACCAATGGTTTCAAATGTAGGCAAGAAACCAATAATAAATGTTGGGAAGGCCATTAAGAAAATACTTAAAGTAAACATTTTCTTACGACCGATTTTGTCGCCAAAGTGAGCCATGATAATACCGCCCAATGGGCGAGCAAGGTAACCTGCAGCAAACAGACCCAGTGTCGCCATTAGTGCGAGAAATTCATTATCACCCGGGAAAAAGAGTTGGGAAATAATTTTCGCGTAAAAGACGAAAATAACGAAATCATAAAATTCTAATGTGCCACCTAATGAGGATAAGCCCAATGTTTTATAATCTTCTTTGCCCAACGGTCTAGCCGCGGGCTGGCTGGTTGTTTGCGATGTCATAATTCTGTCCTTCTAAATACACAACATTTCAATATTAGCGCGATGGGGTTATTTGTAATAATAGGTACGTTAAATAGCGAAGTAATTAATATTATTTAGCAAAGGATAAGAGAGATAAAACGAGGGAAAATAAACCTAGGTAATACTCTGTATCTCTAACGTGCCTTCATTTATAGCAGAAAGTTTCATATTCTGTAAACTGCCACCCTTAAAACAAGCATAAGATTCTATTTAGTTTCCAAAGGTTGAATATGTATTCCGAGTGATAATCAAATGTCACGATATGATATTAATAAAATAATAATTACAGACGATTGTATATTTGAAGCGAAAAAATAAGGACAAAAAAAGCAATAAATAAAAGAACAGGGATCTATTTGGTAAGAAATTAATTAATATTAATAAATCTTATCAGTAAAAGAATATAATTATTTAACAGGGGATAAGGCTATTTATATAAATAATACACGTCTGTTTGAGTTGTTTCAGATTCGTGTTTTGGTGTATTTGAGAGGTTTTTAGAAAAAAAATGGATTTTTATAAACCCGCATACTTTTCATAAGGGGAAGTATGCGGGCTAGGTTATCAGACTAAGAACAGGGTGGCTAAACCTAAGAAAATAAAGAAACCACCAGTATCAGTAATTGCAGTGATCATGACGCTAGAGCCGATAGCAGGGTCTTTACCCATCTTAATCATAATCAACGGGATAAGAACGCCCATGATAGCAGCCATGAGTAGGTTCAGTATCATCGCAAGCGTCATGACGGCACCCATGGCGAGATCGCCGTAGAGTAAGTAGGTGACAACACCCATGATCCCCCCCCAGACAATACCGTTAATCAAGGCAACGCCAAGCTCTCTAAGCATTAGGAAAGAGAAGCTACCGTTTTGGATTTGGTGTAAGGCAATTGCCCGCACAATCATGGTAATAGTCTGGTTCCCGGTGTTACCACCGATACCTGCCACGATTGGCATCAAAGTGGCTAGGGCAACGAGCTGTGAAATAGTATCTTCAAATACGCCGATCACACGAGAAGCGACGAAAGCGGTACAGAGGTTAATGGCTAACCAAGTCCAACGTGTTTTAACCGCTTGACCCACAGGGGCGAATACGTCTTCTTCAGGACTCAACCCCCCCATACGGCGAATGCTGTTGTCATTTTCTTCGCTAATATTATCAACGATATCTTCAACCGTGAGTCGCCCCATAAGTAACCCATTACTGTCGACGACGGCAGCGGAAATTAAGTCGTAACGTTCGAACGCGCTTGCGGCGTCTTCACCTTTTTCATCGGGCAAAAAGGTGACGGTATCCGTTTTCATGACATCAGCAACAATACGTTCTGGTGCTTGAATCAAAATGGTGGTTAGCGGCAATTCACCTTGTAGGTAATTGTCTTTGTCGACAACGAAAATTTTATCTGTCGCTTCAGGTATTTTTCCACGTTGACGGAGATAGCGTTGTACTGTTTTTAGTGTGACATTGGAACGGACGGTGACGAATTCGAAATCCATCATCTGCCCAACGCTGTCTTTAGCATATTGCAGAACTTCGCGAATACGGCTTCGTAAGCTTGGATCTAAA
Source organism: Providencia sp. PROV208 (assembly GCF_028479465.1). Lineage (NCBI taxonomy): Bacteria > Pseudomonadati > Pseudomonadota > Gammaproteobacteria > Enterobacterales > Morganellaceae > Providencia > Providencia sp. PROV208. The sequence goes on from NZ_JAMPNS010000015.1 coordinate 39,501, forward strand.
TAGGTCAGTAGGCGGCGCATGGTATCGCGCGGCAAATGTTCGGCGATATAAGCTTGTTCATCGACATGTAAACCCGCTACTGCTCGCAGCAGCTCTCGGTCTGACATATCTTTAATTAGGCTATCCCAGACTGACACCGACGCTTCAACTAACACTTCACCACGTTCGTTATTGTCAACTAAGCGCCATAGAGCGAGACGCTCATCGTAAGGCAGCATCTCAAGAATATCGGCGATATCAGCGGTGTGGAGATCAATGAGCAGTTCTTTGACAGCACTAATTTTTTCACTAAATGCTTTATCATCCATACTGACGTGTTGGTCTTTCTCGATAAGAGCATGGACAAACTCTTCGTCTTCCATGAATAACGTCAGTATTTGCTGGCGGATATACGCCAGTCTTTGTGAATGCGGATTGATTATTGTTGCCGCATCAGTTGAAAAAGCAGTTTGTGACATGTTAATCCTTAAACCATTCGGCGCCGAAGCGCTTTAAATTAATTCGCCTGCGAGGTGACGAAACATCTACCCAGTATTGTCGCTGATCCCGAAAAAATATCAAATCGGTTCATATTTCGAATAAGAAGAACAAAACAATACTGACCGCAAATCGCTATTTATTTGTTTCTATTTTTCTTAGTGGTAAAACGTTATGGCTCATTTTCTGCGCAAATAGTGAGTTTCCAGCCCGGAACCTCTTCCCAATAGGCACTTTCTTTTTCAAGATCAAGCAACATTAACGCGTTGTGTGCGAGATACTGTGCGGGTAAAAAAAGTGTCCAATGTCCATCGTCAGTTTCAATGCGCATAGACGATGGGGTTGTCGTTGATTGGCGCTGATTATTCAATAGGATGGATAAGCGCAAAATCTGAATCAACGGCATAAATTGTTTGCGTTTAAACAGGTTAAACTTTGGAATTTCATCGTACTTGATAGCGCGGCGATGGTTGCGTACTAATGTGGATAATAGCAACTGTTGTTCTTGGCTAAATCCCGGTAAATTGGTGTTTTGTAAGATATACGCGGAGTGGCGGTGCATCCCACTATGGTTAATGCTTAATCCCACCTCATGCAGCATAACCGCCCAAATTAAAATAGATTCTAATTGCGGGTTGGCTTGTTTGGGGTTCTGCTGGCGCCACTGATAATACAGCTCTTCCATGGTTTTCAAAACCCGTCGGGCTTGTTCTCGATCAATATTATAGTGCTCAGCAAGGCTGAGTGCAGTACGCTGCCGAATATCTTGGTGCCGAAAGCGACCCTCCATTTCATAGAGTACACCTTCACGTAAGGCACCATCAGAAAGACGTAATTCCTTGATTTCTAAAGAATCAAAAACAGCAATTAAAATGGCTAAGCCGGGTACAAATACTTGTTTTCTATCAGAAGAAAGACCTGGGATCTCTAATGAACGGAACGTTTTGTACTTCAGAGCCATCTGTTTGATTTTTTCGAGGCGCTCACGGGTAATGATACCGTCACGCTCCCCCATTTCCATAATGACCGCATGGGCAGCTTTGATAGTACCGGATGCCCCCATTGCCACGTCCCAAACCTGTTTCTTAAATAGTGTCGCGGTACTTTCAAGTTTTAAGCAGGCGGCTAAATAAGCGCGATTGAAATTTTCGGGTGAAATGGTTTCGTTTGGAAAATACTGACGCGCAAAACTAACGCAGCCCATGCGACGGCTTTCAATTAAAATCGGCTCAAACTTTTCGCCGATCACTAGCTCCGTTGAACCACCGCCAATATCGATGACTAATTTGCGACCTTTTTCTGGTTGGGTGTGTTCAACGCCCATGAAAATCAGGCGCGCTTCTTCTTGCCCTGAAATGATCTCAATAGGATAAGGCATGATAGCTTTGGCGCGGCGTAAAAATTCTTCAACGTTGGTGGCGACCCGTAGTGAATGGGTGCCGACAATGCAGACGTTCTCTGGCGTAAAACCTTGTAAACGCTCGGCAAATAACGATAGGCACGCCAGCCCTCGCTCCATGGCTTCTTCACTGAGTTCATTAGTATCACTCAGTCCATCCGCGAGGTGAACGCGTTTTTTTAAGCGGGTTAAAACTTGTAATGCCCCATTGACGATACGCGCAATAACCATGTGAAAGCTGTTTGAACCCAAGTCAATCGCCGCAATTTCTTGCGGTCTTGGCGTAGATGAATTAGCAATTGGCATAGTATCAAGCTCTTGTTTCAGGCATTTCGAGTGCTTTTAAAAATTCGTAGACAGCTAATTGAGCGCGAATTTTGCGCTTATTGCCGCGAGGAACATAATGATTACTGAGTTCTTTGTCAACAAAACGGGCTTTGACGGTATCGCTGAACTGTAATTCGAGGATGTCTAAGACTAACTGTTTCAGGCGCGGGTCCACTAAACGGACGGCGACCTCGATACGGTAGTCAATGTTGCGTGTCATCCAATCTGCTGAGGAGATAAACACTTTTTCATCTCCTGCGTTGGTAAAGACATAGACGCGGTCGTGCTCTAAGAAACGATCGACCACACTGGTGACTTGGATGTTTTCGCTATAGCCTTGTTGCCCTGAAACGAGGGAGCACATACCCCGAACTAGCAAGCGAATTTTCACGCCGGCATTAGAGGCATCGTACAGTTTGTCGGTCAGTTCTTTATCCACCAGATTGTTGATTTTTAGTGTAATGCCGCTAGGTAAACCCGCGAGTGCATTGGCAATCTCTTGGTCGATTAATTCGGTAATCTTGGTTCGAGTATTCTGTGGAGAGACCATCAAATTATCGAAAGTCACCGGACGATACGGGTTTTCAATAAAACTAAACACGCGGCGCACTTCATTGGTGATTTGCTCATTGCAGGTGAGTAATGAGTAGTCGGTGTAGAGGCGAGCCGTTTTTTCGTTAAAGTTACCAGTACCGATATGGGCATAACGAACAATTTGCCCTTCTTCCATGCGGGAGATAATAAATAGCTTAGCGTGAATTTTCAGTCCCGGCGCGGAGAAAATAACATGGACACCCGCTTCAGTGAGGCGTTTTGCCCAGTGAATATTGGCAGCTTCATCAAAACGTGCTTGCAGCTCCACGACCACGGTCACTTTTTTACCATTGTGGGCTGCGTGGATCACGGAGTCGATAATGCGAGAGTCTTTTGCGACACGGTAAATATTGATTTTGATGGATAACACATTCGGGTCAAACGATGCTTGGCGCAACAGTTCTAATGTATGCTCGAACGTGTAATACGGGTAGTAGAGCAACACATCGCGCTCGCGAATGGCATCAAATCCGTTACGGAAATTATCAAACCAGCGATGGCGAAGGCGGGGTAATGGTTTGTTGAGAAGGTTTTTATTTCCTTCATTTGGGAAGTTAATAAAATCCTTAAAATTATGGTAACGACCACCAGCAATCACCGAGTCATCACTCGATAATCCCAATTTTTCTCGTAACAAGGCGACCATTTCATCGGGCATATCACGTTGATACACAAAGCGAACCGGTTCTGCAGTTAAGCGCTGCTTCAAGGTCGATGACATGATTTCCAGCAGACTGGATTCCATTTCCGTAGCGATATCATATTCCGCATCACGGGTCATTTTCATGGAATAGGCGTTGAGTTTATCGTAATCAAAAAAGCCTTTGAAAATTTCATCAAGGGTATAACGCAGGATATTATCAATGAGGATCATTGATTTACGGCGCTTCGGCATTTCTGGTGGTAGATTCACAAAGCGCGGTACTTTATCGGAAGGAATTTCTAATAAGGCATATTGCACTTCAGTCCCATTAATAATTTCAACGGCGAGGTAAGTGTAATCGTCTTTGAGAAACTCGACCAAGTTAGTATCACGATTGATTAAAATTGGTGTGATATGTTGACGTAGATTCTGCCGAAAGTATTGGCGTAACCAGATTTGCTGACGAGGCGAAATTTGACGTTCGTTAATTAAGAAAATTTGGTTGCGCGCCATTTCAAGCAGTAGCTCATTATAAAGTACGTCAAACTCTTGCTCTTGCTTAGCAACTTTGGACTGAATGCGTTTGAGAAGATGGCGTGCGCCACTGGCTGAGCCGCGTTCTTCATTGATCAAAATACGGCGCTTAACATCTGCAAAACGAACTTTATAGAATTCATCTAAGTTATTGGAGTAAATGCCCAAAAAACGCATTCGTTCAATCAAAGGGTTACGCTTATCTGCGGCCTCTTGGAGAACTCGTTCGTTAAAAGAGAGCCAGCTGAGCTCTTTTTCATGATAGAGACGTTCTTGGGACATTGTTGCTCCGTATTCGACTGGTTAATGCTGATAAAAACTAATTATCACCGTTGACTTCTATCGCAGCGCTGTGATGGCAGCTTACGCGTTTTCAGACTGCTGTTTCATGGCGAAATATTGGTGCTGGAACACACACATACGGATTGCGGTGTGGTAGCGACCATTCACGAAAAACTCATCAATAAGCTCGCCTTCTGTGTGGAAACCAAGTTTATTATAAATATGGATAGCTTTGACATTTTCTTTATCTACAATCAGATAAAGTTTGTATAAATTTAGCACTGAAAAGGCGTAGTCCATTGCCAGTTTTGCCGCGCGACTTGCATACCCTTTGCCTTGGTGGCGGGGTGCAATGATAATCTGGAATTCAGAACGACGGTGAACATAATCAATTTCAACCAACTCGACTAAACCCACTTTTTCACTGTCATATTCGACAATAAAGCGGCGCTCGGATTGGTCATGAATATGTTTATCGTAAAGATCACTGAGTTCAACGAATGCCTCATAAGGCTCTTCGAACCAATAACGCATAATGTTGGCATTATTGTCCAGCTGGTGGATGAACGCTAAGTCTTCACGCTCAAGTGGGCGCAACTTAAACAGATGAGCTTGCCCGGTCGTCATAAAACACCTCGATTGTTGTTAATTATAAAACTATTTATGGCGAAAGTATCAATTAGAAAATTAATTACTTAGCGCTGTTATAAGGATACCACTTATTTGCAATAAAATAATGACAGAAAGCAGGGGGCGGGAGAGTTTGTCGAAGATTAGTTCGTTTAAGTGAAAATGGTTAGTAGTAGGTTGGTGATCGGTTGAAGACACAATACAGGGCAGAGATTATCTCCACCCAAAAATTGTACTCGCTTGGATTTGAATCTGGATGGCGGTGATGAACATCTAGTTTGGTGGGCTGCTTTGCGCCAAAAGCAGACATAATTCATTATTCATGCATTGAGTCTTAGTGTATCGTCACGTAAGTTAAAAACTCCATTAGGTTATAAGTGTTTTTTCATAAACATCGCAAATTAATAATAAAGATATGAAAGACTTATCTTTAAAAATAGGTTATGAACATAAAAATAATATTTACCATAATGTATATTTACATCATGGTGAAATAGCTTGCTAGAAAGGACTCTAATCGTAAAAATACAAAAGGAATACATCATGCTCAAAGATAACTTTAATGAATTGCAGATTTTTTTTGCTGTTGCGAGGGAGAGAAGCTTTACCAAAGCTGCGGCTAAACTGGGCGTTTCTCAATCCGCTTTGAGCCATGCAGTAAAAGCATTGGAAGAACGTTTAAATGCACGGCTCTTAACACGCACCACACGCAGTGTCGCGGCAACAGAAATGGGGGAAAAGATTATCGCTTGTCTTGAACCTCGACTGGCTGACCTTAATCACGAGTTAGAGGCAATCATTCAGCTTAATGGTGCCGCATCTGGCAATATCCGCCTTTCAACGGGGGAGCATGCAGCACGCAGTCTTCTTTGTCCCAAACTCAAACCATTTCTACGTGCATACCCTGAGATTAATGTCGAATTGGTGGTTGATAATGGGTTTGTTAATATTGTCGATGAAGGTTTTGATGCAGGGATACGTCTAGGGGAAAGTGTTGATAAGGACATGGTCGCCGTTAAGATTGGCCCTGATATGCGACTAGCGATTGTTGGTTCACCGGGATATTTCGATTCTCAAGGCATACCACGAACACCTCATGATTTACAGCATCATCGTTGCATCAATATGCGACTGCCTACTGCGGGGGGATTGTATCATTGGGAATTTGAGAAAGAAGGAAAATCGTTACGCGTTAGAGTGGAAGGACAGCTCACCTTTAATCTATTATCAGAGCGAATTGATGTGGCGCTGTCTGGGTTTGGTATTGCTTGTGTCCCCGAGGATACCATCCAAGAGTCTGTCAAATCAGGAAAGCTGATCCACGTTTTAAGTGATTGGAGCCCCGCTTTTTCAGGCTATTATCTTTATTATCCAAGTCGAAAGCAGCACCCTCCCGCGTTTGCATTATTGATTGATGCACTGCGTTACAGTGAGAAATAGAGGCTGGTAGTATGAGATAAATGTATTGATGCCTACCAGCCTAAGATAAGTTTATCGATTAATTAGTGCTTGCAACGCAGCAGGATAGCGTTCTCCAACAATTTTAACTGTTTCCAGCGCATGGGCAATTTTTTGCAAATCGTTATTCGTGAGTATGACATCGACAGCATTTAAATTTTCCTCTAAACGATGCAGTTTAGTTGTGCCAGGAATAGGAACAATCCACGGTTTTTGTGCCAATAACCAAGCCAGTGCAATTTGTGCTGACGTCACGCCTTTCTGGCTAGCGAGGTCAGCTAACAAAGTAACCAGTTGTGCATTCGCCTCTAACGCTTCTGTGTTGAAACGTGGGACTTTGCTACGAAAGTCATCATCGTTAAATGTGGTATTTGCATTAATTTCCCCAGTTAAAAAACCTTTTCCTAATGGGCTAAAGGGCACAAATCCAATACCTAATTCTTCAAGCACAGGTAATATTTCATCTTCAGGTTCACGCCACCAAAGTGAATACTCGCTTTGCAGTGCGGTGACAGGCTGAATGGCATGTGCCCGGCGAATTGTTTGAGCGCTGGCTTCAGAGAGACCAAAGTGCTTTACTTTACCTTCCGCAATCAAATCTTTTATTGTGCCTGCAACATCTTCAATAGGTATATCTGGGTCAACACGGTGTTGATATAGAAGGTCAATAACGTCAGTTTTGAGCCGACGTAATGAACCTTCGACCGCTTCACGAATATGCTCTGGGCGGCTATTTAAAAGCTGCTGTTTGTTTTCATTACTGCAGTTGAAACCAAATTTTGTTGCAATAACTACGCTATCTCGAAAGGGTTTTAATGCTTCACCAACCACTTCCTCATTCAAGAATGGCCCATAGACTTCTGCGGTATCAAAAAAAGTGACCCCACGTTCGACGGCTGTACGCAGCAATTCAATGGCTTGACGTTTATCTGTGGCTGGACCATAACCGTGACTTAGCCCCATGCAACCTAATCCAAGCGCAGAAACTTCAAGTTTAGAATTACCAAGAAAACGTTTTTTCATGATTTATGTCCTGATCATTAATTAGACTGTTTGCTTAACTAAACATCTAGCTTGCGACCAGCGAGCCATTCAACCATTGCAGGGTCGCGGTGTGAGAAAAATGCACTTGTTGCCGTATCCATTGCTGCGATTTGTGTCATTTCATTATCGGTTAGAGTGAAATCGAGAATGTTTATATTTTCTGCCATTCTGGTTTTACGAACTGATTTAGCCAGTGACACAATGCCTCGTTGAAATAACCAGCGCAGAACAACTTGTCCAACACTTTTGCCGTATTTTTCACCGATAGCGGTGAGTTGAGGATGCTGAAATAATCCATTTCTACCTTCAGCAAAAGGCGCCCAAGCCTCTGGTTGGATATTTTTACTCTGCATCCATGGCACTGCATGTAGTTGCTGATTGAATGGGTTAACTTCAACTTGATTGACCGCTGGAATAACTTTATTGAATGCAATAAGGTCAGCTAATCTATCTGGATGAAAATTGCTGACACCAATTGCCCGAATTTTTCCAGCTTGATAAAGTTCTTCCATTGCTCGCCACGCACCGTGGACATCGCCATAAGGTTGGTGGATAAGGTAAAGATCAACATAGTCGAGTTGCAGGCGACTTAATGAACGTTGAAATTGGGCTTTTGCCCCTTCGTAGCTAGTATCCTGTAGCCACAACTTCGTCGTAATAAATAAATCTTCTCGTGCTATTTGGCTCTGTTTTAATGCATTCCCGACTTGAGTTTCATTTTGATAGGATGCAGCGGTATCTATTAAACGATAACCGGTTTCAAGCGCGTCAATAACGGCGCGTTCACACTCGTCCGCATCTGTCATCTGAAAGACACCGAAGCCTAACAATGGCATTTCAACCCCATTGTTTAATTTGACCGTTTGCATAATGCACTCCTTTTTATTTTCGTTGGAATAAAGCATAGCGTAGATTTATTGATTAGATTAGAGGCTATAATCTTCTAGAGCTTATGAGCTCGATTCATAAATAATGATTCTTGTTCACAATAAGAGTGAATTATTGTAGATTTTTTTGTTCAATAAATTGGCTAATTAAACAATAAGTCGCTCACTATTTCAGACCTGCCACGCAATCAGAGGCAGGATTAATTTTCCAGATACTCTAATCAGATGGCAATGTTGGTGTCGACTGATTCTACTTTGAGGACTCGAATATGAGCTTCTTTTACCAATTGATAGCGAGAAGTCTTAATGACCAGCTTGTCTCTATGGAAGACTACGCCGATAAGGTTGTTCTCGTCGTCAATACAGCCAGCCATTGCGGTTTTACACCACAATACAGCTGACTTGAAGCACTCTACAAAAAATATGCTGCTCAGGGTTTGGTGGTGCTTGGCTTCCCTTGTAACCAGTTTGGGAAACAGGAGCCTAGCAGCGCTGACGACATTGCACAGACCAGCTACATTAACTATGGCGTGAGTTTCCCGATAGTGGAAGTCAACAGAGCCACCGCACATCCAGTATTTCGCTACCTAATTAACGCATTTAAAGCTTATTTACCTTTATGATTGCGTTAGCCCTCAAAGAAACCTACTGCACAAATATCTATTCTGACTGCATCCACCGATTGAACTCACAGCTCAAAACGGACGGTATATCTCCTTATTCATTCAAACTGCAGGTTCGTCGGCAGCATTCAGCTCGCCGGGTTACATACTGATGTATGTTCCTTGTCTATCTTTCCTTGCCACCTTTCTGCATATTGAATGACATTGGGTATAAAGAGCAGGACATTCCGGCATAAACTCTGAAGGCAGGCTTAATACGGTTTCATCCCGAGCTGTTTTGAAAGCTATAGGGTATATGGTATCGTACGCGTCAGAAATACCTTTAAGAGAGCCCGTCACGGTGGAAAAAAAGAAAACCTTCCCGCAGCAGAAAAGCGGCTTGCACCCGCGTAACCGTCATCGCTCGCGCTATGATTTCCCGGCCCTGATCGCCAGTTGCCCTGCACTGGAGCCGTTCGTCAAACCGAACGCCTGGGGCGACATCTCGGTAGATTTTGCCGATCCTACAGCGGTTAAAATGCTCAACCGTGCGTTGCTGCAACATTTTTATGGCATCGAACACTGGGACATTCCCGCCGGTTATCTATGCCCACCGATCCCCGGTCGTGCCGACTATTTACACCATCTTGCTGACTTGCTGGCGACCAGCAACGGCGGTGAGATCCCTCGTGGTAAAGGCGTGGCTATCCTTGATGTGGGCGTTGGTGCCAACTGTATTTATCCGATCATTGGTCTGCGTGAATACGGCTGGCGTTTTACCGGTTCGGAGGTTGAACCAGTATCACTGAATGCGGCCAAAATGATCGTGGAGATGAATCCGACGCTGAGAAACGGCGTGCGTCTGCGTTTGCAAAAACAACCTGAATCTATTTTGAACGGCATCATCGGCGTGGCGGAGAAATTTGATGCCACACTGTGTAATCCACCGTTCCATAGCTCTGAACAGGAAGCACAAGCCAGCACCCGCCGCAAACTGCACAAGTTGGGTAAAGGTGAGGTAGCCGACACGCCGGTACAGAACTTTGGTGGCAAAAATAACGAGCTATGGTGTGAAGGCGGTGAAGAAGCCTTTGTACGTAAAATGGTAGAGGAGAGCGTTAGTCTAGCGCAAAACTGCCTATGGTTTACCTCGTTGATTTCTAAAAGCACGACACTGCCTTCGATTTATCATGCATTGAATCTGGTGGGTGCGGCCGAAGTCCGTACCATTGAAATGGCGCAGGGGCAAAAAATCAGTCGCTTCGTGGCCTGGACTTTCCACGACGCGCAACAGCAGGCCGCCTGGGCGGAAAAACGCTGGCGTTAATTTCCCTGGTGCCGATTATTTAACCGGCACCGATAAAACTTCGCATTTCCCTTTCAATTTCTGCATGCTGATGGTGATGAGGCAGCTCGGGTTGATCGAGTTAAAGATAGCTTACCGATGAAACGTGGAGGTCAGCCAGAAGAGGTTGCTCTGGTTATCGCGTGGTTGCTGTCTGATGAGGCATCTTACGTCACGGAAAGTTTTATCGATTTGGCAGGTGGGAAATAAAACGTTTATTGTGGATGGTTGGGTTTGAGTTATTCGCACAGACCTGCCAACCAAGTCTGCGCGAGTGTATTTAAATCTACCTAACAGCGTATTAATTTGCGCGATAACCCGTTGCTGGTAATGGTTGCCCATCTAATACAGCTTTGCCCTCTTGCATCATCAGCCGTTCGGAAACAAACCATTCAATGACTTGAGGATAAATCAGGTGCTCTTGCAGTTTAACGCGTTCAACCAAATCGTCTTCCGTATCTTGTGCGAAGACCGGAATATGACCTTGTAGAATAATCGGTCCGCCATCGAGCTCTTCGGTGACAAAATGCACGGAAGTACCGTGTTCTTTGTCGCCGTTTTCAAGCGCGCGTCGATGGGTATGTAGCCCCGGGTATTTAGGCAGTAAAGAAGGGTGGATATTCAGCATTTTCCCTGTGAAATGTTTCACAAAATCAGGGGTTAAAATACGCATAAACCCAGCTAAGACGACTAAATCAGGTTGGTATTGTTCGATAGTATCCAAGAGTGCTGCATCGTAGGCTTGACGGTCTGTGATTGTTTTTGAGCTAACACAAAGGGCTGGAATCCCAGCCTCTTGTGCACGAATCAGACCGTATGCATCACTTTTATTACTGATAACAGCGGCAATTTGACCATCAATTTGATGGTGTTGGCAGGCGTCAATAATCGACTGCAAATTGCTGCCACTACCTGAAATCAAAACGACGATTTTCTTCATTAGCGAATAACAACCTGCTCTTCACCCGCAGGTAATGCGCCAATTGTTCCTATCTGCCAAGCATTTTCACCTAATGCTGTTAGCAATTTTAATGCGGACTCAACTTCAGTCTGTGGTAGGGCGATGATGATGCCGACGCCGCAGTTAAATGTACGATACATTTCATGCGTCGTGACATCGCCCGCTTGTTGCAGCCATTCGAATACTGCAGGCCATTCCCAGCTGTTGCCATCAATGATAGCTTGGGTGTTATCCGGTAAAACGCGTGGGATATTTTCCCAGAAGCCGCCACCCGTAATATGCGCAATGGCATGAATGTCGTTTTTAGCAATTAATTCTAAAACGTTTTTAACGTAAATGCGTGTAGGCTCTAACAAGTGGTCGGCGAGAGATTTGCCTGCTAATAGCGTGTTCTCTGGATTGGTTTTGCTGACTTCTAGAATTTTACGAACTAACGAGTAACCGTTAGAGTGAGGACCGCTTGAAGCTAAAGCGATAAGCGCATCGCCAGCACTGACTTTAGAACCATCAATAATTTCAGAGCGTTCTACTACCCCGACGCAGAAACCTGCAACATCGTAATCTTCGCCATGATACATGCCTGGCATTTCAGCGGTTTCACCACCGACTAATGCACAGCCAGACTGCTTACAACCTTCGGCAATACCAGTAATGACGCTAGCGGCAGTATCAACATCTAATTTACCAGTCGCATAGTAGTCTAAGAAAAACAGTGGCTCAGCACCTTGGACAATCAGGTCATTGACGCACATCGCGACTAAATCGATACCGATGGATTCATGACGTTTTAAATCCATCGCGAGGCGTAGTTTGGTTCCCACACCGTCAGTGCCGGATACTAAGACAGGCTCACGGTATTTTTGTGGTAGGGCACACAGTGCGCCGAACCCTCCCAATCCTCCCATTACTTCTGGACGGCGAGTCTCTTTCACCACACCTTTGATACGTTCAACCAATGCGTTACCTGCATCAATATCAACACCGGCATCTTTATAGCTGAGAGAGGTTTTATCAGTCACTACGGCCCCCAAGGCAATTGCATTTTGGAAAAGATAACTTCATTTGCCGATATTCTATCAGGCTCCGCAAACGTTTGCGATAGCTTTCTGACTGAAATATTTGAGGCAATAAATTGTGATATCGTGATGCAAAGCGCATGAATTTATTCACGGTCTACATGCTAAAAAATATTATGTGTATACTAATTCAACAAAGAGTAAGTGATTGATGTTTATTTGACCTGAATCAAGATGATTCTAGTGGCATTGAGGGAAAAAAGCGGTATAATCCCGCGATTTTTTTGTCCGGTGACGTTTTAAAAAAGTAGGAGAAACCCATGAAGATCGTTGAGGTAAAACACCCTCTCGTTAAACATAAACTCGGCCTGATGCGAGATCATGATATAAGCACTAAGCGCTTTCGTGAACTGGCCTCAGAGGTTGGTAGCCTACTGACTTATGAAGCGACCGCTGACCTAGAAACTGAAAAAGTAACAATTGATGGTTGGTGTGGTCCTGTAGAAATTGAACAAATTAAAGGTAAAAAAATCACTGTAGTACCAATTCTGCGTGCAGGTATTGGTATGATGAACGGTGTATTGGAAAGCATCCCAAGCGCACGTATCAGTGTAGTGGGCATTTACCGTGATGAAGAAACGTTACAACCTGTCCCATATTTCCAAAAATTAGTTTCTAACATTGATGAGCGTATGGCGCTGATTGTTGACCCAATGTTAGCAACCGGTGGTTCTATGATTGCAACCATCGATCTTCTGAAAAAATCCGGTTGTAACTCAATTAAAGTTTTAGTTTTAGTTGCTGCACCAGAAGGTATTGCTGCATTAGAAGCGGCGCACCCAGATGTCGAATTGTACACGGCTTCAATTGACCAACATTTAAATGATGAAGGTTACATTGTTCCGGGTCTCGGAGATGCGGGCGATAAGATATTTGGTACTAAATAATAATGAAGCCGACTGAAGAGTCGGCTTTTTTTTGATAAAAAAAATAATATTGATGACGCAAAGAGGATGAAGAACATGACACGCCGCACGATAAGTGTTGAAGAAAGACCACCATTACTACAAACCATTCCATTAAGCTTTCAACATTTGTTTGCCATGTTTGGGGCAACGGTTATTGTTCCTATTTTATTTGGCGTGAACCCAGCGACGATTTTATTATTCAACGGGATTGGGACGCTGCTGTATTTATTTATCTGTAAAGGTAAAATTCCTGCATATTTAGGGTCGAGCTTTGCTTTTATTTCTCCTGTTTTAATCCTATTACCACTCGGTTATGAGTTAGCACTTGGCGGATTCATTATCTGCGGGGTGCTATTTTGTATTGTGGCACTGATTGTTAAGGTTGCAGGGCGTGGTTGGATCAATGTGATGTTCCCGCCTGCCGCAATGGGGGCAATTGTTGCGGTTATTGGGTTAGAATTAGCGCAAACAGCCGCTAGCATGGCAGGTTTGTTGCCAAAAGATGGTGCTGTGGTTGATTCAAACACATTAATCATTTCGATTACGACATTATCAATCACTATCTTATGTGCCGTGGTTTTCCGTGGATTCTTATCCATTATCCCAATCCTAATCGGTTTCTTAGCGGGTTATGCACTCTCTTACTTTATGGGGATTGTTGACTTTACACCGGTTATCGAAGCGCCATGGTTTGCTATTCCTACATTCTATACACCGCGCTTTGAGTGGTTTGCGATTTTAACCATTTTACCAGCGGCTTTAGTGGTGATTGCAGAACACGTTGGGCACTTAGTTGTGACAGCAAATATTGTTGAACGCGATTTAATGAAAAACCCAGGTTTACATCGTTCTATGTTCGCAAACGGTATCTCTACCGTGCTGTCAGGTTTCTTCGGTTCTACGCCGAATACCACTTACGGTGAAAACATCGGGGTAATGGCGATTACTAAGGTATACAGTACGTGGGTCATCGGTGGCGCGGCAATTATCGCTATCTTACTCTCTTGCGTGGGCAAATTAGCCGCAGCAATTCAATTAGTGCCAGTACCTGTTATGGGTGGTGTTTCACTGTTACTGTATGGGGTGATCGGTGCATCGGGTATTCGCGTTCTGATCGACTCTAAAGTGGATTATAACAAACCACAAAACCTGATTTTAACCTCAGTGATTTTAATCATCGGTGTGAGTGGTGCGGTGATCCATATTGGACAAGCTGAACTGAAAGGTATGGCGTTGGCGACTATCGTGGGTATTTTTATGGCACTATTATTCCGCTTTATTACGTTTGTTCGCCCAGAAAAACAATTTGTGACTTCAGAAGTCAAAGTATTAGACGAAAATAAAAAATAAGTCAGAACTAAGATAAATAGATTGCCGGAGTGGCTAAAGCTCCGGCAATTAACCGTCAGGCTGTTCATCTCTTCTTGTTATTTATGATAAACTCAATGGCGTTAATTGAATTGCACAATCAGAGGCGCTTCTGAACACACCATCTCAACTCTCACTGCCACTTTATCTTCCTGATGATGAAACTTTCGCGAGTTTTTATGCAGGAGAAAATGAGGGATTACTTTCCGCGTTAAAAACGGCGATTAACCAGCCTCATGGTAGTTATATCTATTACTGGTCAAGAGAAGGGGGCGGTAAGAGTCACTTACTGCACGCTGCGTGTGCTGAATTATCCGAACAAGGAGTAGCAGTCGGCTATGTCCCTTTGGATAAACGAGCGTATTTTGTCCCTGATGTACTTGAAGGTATGGAACACCTTTCGCTTGTGTGTATTGATAATATTCAATGCATTGCGGGTGATGAAGAGTGGGAAATGGCCATATTCAATTTGTATAACCGAATATTAGAAATTGGTCGAACTTGCCTGCTGATCACCGGGGACCGCCCACCACGTCAAATCGATTTAAAACTACCTGACTTAGCTTCCCGTCTTGATTGGGGGCAAATTTATAAACTGCATCCTTTAAGTGATGAAGATAAAATCTGTGCGCTTCAATTACGTGCGAGTATTCGTGGGTTTGAATTGCCTGAGGATGTCTGTCGGTTTGTATTAAAACGGTTAGATAGAAAGATGGGCACCTTGTTTGATATCTTAAATAAGCTGGATCATGCCTCGATTGTTGCTCAGCGTAAAATGACCATTCCTTTCGTTAAAGATATTCTCAAATTATAGAAAGTTGGCAGCCAATCGACTGCCAACTTATTGTCTGCCAAATAGCCTACTTATAAAATGTCTAACACTTGTTCAGGTGGACGACCCAACTTTGCTTTTTTACCTTTGATGACAATAGGGCGCTCAATGAGTTTTGGGTTGTCATGCATAGCCTGAATTAGTTGTGCTTGCGTTAAGCTATCATCCGATAATTTTAACGCTTTGTAGATATCTTCTTTGGTGCGCATTAACTGGCGAGCATCACTGAATCCGAGCATCTTCAGGAGCTTTTCAATGTCGGCAACGGAAGGTGGAGTGGTTAAATACTCCACAACGATTGGCGTGATACCTTTTTCTTGCAATAAACCCAGTGTTTCACGGCTCTTAGAGCAGCGTGGGTTATGATAAATTTTAACTGAATCCGTCATTATTTTAACTCCTTACGGTTTTGCGTTGCTGTCGCGCTCTTTTAATCGAGTGAGTTCATCGATTCGCGCATCAAAACGTTGTTGCTCATAGCTGCCTAAGCGGCTTCTACGGCTTGCTTCACTTAAATAGTTGATGGCGGTGTCATAATTCCCGCGTAGTGCCATGCCTTCCGCATAGGCTGCCAATTCAGCATTACGATCGCCGAGTTTCGCTGACGCTTCCGCGAGAAGATCCCAGCCAATCGGGTCATCTGGATAATCGAACGTGTATTTATTCAATAACTTCGTTGCATCTTGATACTGCCCGTTATTGACGTACGCATTTGCTAGATTGACAATAAATACGGTATTTTTCGGTGATTTTTTCAGCGCATCTTGTAGGCGTGAAATCGCTTTGCCCTTTTGACCTTGTTCAATGTCGATATCCGTCATGGAATCGATAAACCACGGATTATCCGGTTGTTTGGCGAGTAATTCTGAAATAATCACGCCAGCGTCGCTGTATTTTTTATCTTGGGATAACAGCAAGGCTTTACCATACTTAGCGGCTAATTGCTCTTGGGCATTACCCTTACTGTAATTTTCTATGATTTGGTCTAGCGCATTTCGTTGATCTAC
Organism: Providencia sp. PROV208; assembly: GCF_028479465.1. Taxonomy (NCBI): domain Bacteria; kingdom Pseudomonadati; phylum Pseudomonadota; class Gammaproteobacteria; order Enterobacterales; family Morganellaceae; genus Providencia; species Providencia sp. PROV208. Next base: position 55,875 of record NZ_JAMPNS010000015.1, read on the forward strand.
GGGGCTGTACATAGACAAAATACGTACGCGCGCTAGCATAAAGTCTAATGAAGATGGCGCGTGTACTTTCGGATATTGGTTAGAACGGTTACGGGCATCAGCTAAACGGCTATCCGGTAGGGGGTGAGTCAGCAAAATTTCAGGTGGTTTAGACATATAGCGAGTTTGGTCTGACATGATCTGCATGAAATCAGCCATTGCATGTGGATCAAACCCTGCGCGACGTAGCGTTTGCAAACCAATACGGTCAGCTTCTTGTTCATTGGCTTGTGTAAAGCTGATCATGCCTTGCTGCATCCCTGCGAATGTGCCCGTTAATGCCGCAAAGCCTGCTTGAGGGTTAGCCATGACCAGCAACAAGGAGCCTATAGTACCAGCGATTGCCAGCGGTGTTGTGGCTTTTTGGTCTTCCATCATTCGCGCAAGATGGCGCTGAGTGACGTGAGAAATTTCATGCGCCATGACGGAGGCTAGTTGGCTCTCATTTTGGCTATAACGAAATAGGGCGGAGTGGAGAACAACGTTACCACCAAAATAGGCGTAAGCATTAATATTCGGGTTATTCACCAGATAAAAATGAAATGGGGTTTTGACAGAGTCAGCATGAGTGACTAAACGCTGTCCTAACTTATTAACATACTGAGTTAATAATGGGTCATAAATCAGAGGGGTACTGGCGCGTATCTGTCGAGTGATAGCATCACCCATAATAATTTCTTGGTTAATGCTGAGTGTTCCACCGGCGGTTGTGCCGATATCTGGCAAGCTGTCCTCGACAGCACTATAAGCAGGTAATACAGCACCGTGGATCAGTGCGGACATCAGTATAGCGAGCAGTGGATATTTCAATTTTTTAGTCATCATGCATATCTTCACTTATTACCTACGGAAAACGCGAATTAATTGGGTGATATGATATCAAAAGCTATCGTAAAATCTGTTATTCGGTATAATTTTCTTTAATTTAGGAACTGTCTTTGTTTTACATTCCCAGGAGCCAATGAATGTTAGAAATGTTTTTACAATGGTACCGTCGGCGCTTTGCTGACCCGCAAGCTGTTGCTTTGTTTAGTTTGCTGGTTATCGGCTTTCTGGTCATCTTTTTCTTCAGCAGTATACTGGCTCCATTGTTAGTCGCAATTGTCTTGGCGTATTTACTTGAATGGCCAACGCATTTACTTCAACGATTAGGGCTTTCCCGAGTATTAGCGGTTAGCATCATTTTGACCTTATTTGCTGGAATAAGTGCCATGGTGATCTTAATTATTGCACCGACGGCATGGCAGCAAGGCATCAACTTAGTGGCGGACTTACCCAACATGGTCAATCGCTTTAGTGAATTCGCCCGTCGATTACCTGAACAATATCCTGCGTTGGTTGATGCTGGCATTATCGATATGATGGCAGATAACGTGCGTAGCCGATTATCCGTTGTTGCGGATTCCGTGGTTAAAGCCTCGGTCGCTTCACTGATTGGTATTTTCACGCTGGCGGTGTATTTGGTTCTAGTGCCATTAATGATGTTTTTCTTATTAAAAGATAAAGAAAAAATCACAAAAAGCTTTTTAAAATTATTGCCTAAAAATCGTTTATTAGTCAGTAAAGTTTGGTTGGAAATGAACCAACAAATTACCAACTATTTGCGCGGAAAAGTCACTGAAATGGTGATTGTTGGCGTGTTTACCTATATTGGATTTGCGTATTTTGATTTGCGCTATTCCGTTCTATTATCTGTATTGGTCGGGGTTTCCGTACTGATCCCTTATATTGGCGCGGTAGTCGCTACGATTCCTGTGGTGCTGGTGGCATTATTCCAGTGGGGCATTGGAACCGAATTTTGGTCTCTGTTTATTGTCTATTTGGTGATCCAAGGGTTAGACAGCAATATTGTCGTGCCACTTCTGTACTCTGAAGCGGTGAACTTGCACCCACTCGTCATCATTTTATCGGTGGTTATTTTTGGTGGACTATGGGGATTCTGGGGCGTATTTTTTGCTATCCCACTCGCAACCTTAATTAAAGCGGTAATTAATGCGTGGCCGCAAGATCTGAATGATGCTGAGATGCAAGACAAACGGGAAGAGCAGTAACGAAAAAGGGTTGCTTAATAATAAGCAACCCTTTTAGTAATTAGGTATTAGCGTTGATGTACGCTAATACAATTTCGTGGTGATTACTGGTTTTAAAATTGTCAAAAACATGTTCGATGGTGCCATTTGCATCCACAAGGAAACTAATGCGGTGGATACCATCATAGGTTTTCCCCATAAATTGCTTTTCGCCCCACACACCAAATTGTTCACAAACTTGATGATCTTCATCGGATAACAGTGTGAAGTTTAATAACTCTTTTTCAGCGAAACGAGCCAATTTTTCTGGTTTGTCTGTACTAATACCTAAAACTTCGACACCTTTTGCTTTTAGTGTATCCATCTCATCACGCAGTCCACATGCTTGAACTGTACAGCCTGGTGTCATCGCTTTAGGATAAAAGTAAACTAATACGCGTTGACCCTGGAAATCAGAAAGATTGATGATTTCACCATCTTGGTCAGGAAGGCTAAATTGAGGAGCCTTATCACCGGCTTTCAATGGGTTCATTACATATATCTCCGTTAACTCTGCATTTTGGGATTGTTAACAATACTGATGTTGCCTTTGGCATTTAGCATTGTACATAGTTGTTGAAATTTATTCTTTATAATTATGCCATTATCATTCAATGGGTCATGAGCTGTAATTTGAATTTCCAATTGAGCCGGTTGTGTTTCAGTCGCAGGCTGAGTTTTGGACGTTAATTCCGCAATATTACACTGTTGAGTGGTAAATAAATTGGTAAATTGCTCAATAATCCGCGGGGCATCATCCACGGTGACATTCACTGTGACAGTAGAAGGATAGTACGTTGTTTGTACACTGTGTGTGCGCTTCATGACGATCAGTAAATCCAGCTCAGCCCCTTTAGCGGGTAAAATCGCTTCTAGGAGCGTGATAGCGTTCCAACTGCCGGATAACATCATGATAAACGTAAATTCCTCGCCAAACATGGCGAGTCGACTATCCTCAATATTACAATCACATTCACTGACAAGACGCGTAATTGTATTCACAATGCCCGGACGATCTGTTCCCAGCGCAGTAATAACAAGAAATTGCGGTTCAGTCTTAGGCAAAGTATCTTCCTTATTTTGACTAAATTTAGGTCAATAATATTGACTCATGATGGTGGTAAGGAAACCATAAAATTGTGAATCTGCCAAGTGGGGCGATTCACTCTTGCGACAAATATGGCTGAATTATTACTTCTATTTAAGTTAATGTCGTCGGCATTAACAAAATTCATTAAAATCTTGCGTTTGGGTGGTTTTCTTCTGTGAAATGAAAAAGTAACATGGAAACTCATCTATTTAGGGGGTATGGCGATGGCTAATCAAAACGTAAACTACAAAGACTTTTTACAAGGCAGTATTGTTGCGGTGATCACACCGATGGACTCAGCGGGTAACGTTGATAGAAAAAGCTTAAAACAGCTGGTGGATTACCATGTTGCCAATAAAACCTCTGCGATTGTGTCTGTCGGAACAACAGGGGAATCAGCAACATTAAGCCATAAAGAGCACGTTGATGTAGTGAAAGCGACACTTGAGTTAGCTGATGGTCGAATTCCTATTATTGCGGGAACGGGCGCAAATGCGACCGCAGAAGCGATTTCGCTAACAAATGAGTTTGAAAACAGTGGTGTAGTTGCGTGCCTGACGGTAACACCTTATTATAATAGACCGTCACAAGAAGGGTTATATCAACACTTTAAAGCAATTTCAGAAAACACCAGCTTGCCACAAGTGCTCTATAATGTACCATCACGCACTGGGTGTGATTTATTACCTGAAACTGTGGGGCGCTTAGCGAAATTGGCGAATATTGTGGCAATTAAAGAGGCCACAGGGAACTTAGCACGGGTTCACCAAATCAAAGAGCTGGTTGATGATCACTTTGTTCTGCTTTCCGGCGATGATGCTACCGCGCTTGATTTTATGCAACTCGGTGGAAAGGGCGTTATTTCGGTCACGTCCAACGTCGCGGCTGCGCAGATGGTAAAAATGTGTGACTTAGCGCTTGCGGGCAAATATACTGAGGCCCGTGAATTGAATAAACAGCTGATGGGTCTTCATCATCAGTTATTTGTTGAGCCGAATCCAATCCCTGCGAAATGGGCTTGTCATCGTCTAGGTCTTATTGCGGATGATACTTTACGGTTACCAATGACACCGTTAACAGTATCTGGACAGCAAAAGGTTGAGGATGCCTTGAAACTCGCGGGTTTACTGTAAAATTTAGGGAATTTTAATGGCAACATTATTGCAAAAATCGAAGGTTATGAAGGTTGCTGGCCTGTCACTTGTCGTGTTACTGGCAGCCTGCTCCAGCGATCAGCGCTATAAACGTCAGGTTAGTGGTGATGAGGAATATCTTAATGCTGCGCCATTGAAAGTATTAAATGCGCCACAAGGGATCACATTACCAGCGACTAACGGTGAATATGATATTCCTAAAACGACCTCAACAGGTGCAGTTGGGAAAGCGCTAGATATTCGCCCACCGGTACTGACGATTTCACAATTAGCGGGCTCACGTACTGAAAACAGTGCAAATGCCAGCCGTTTGTTGCTAGATAATACTCCTGAAAATAATGCGTTATGGTCACAAGTGACCATGATTTTAGAACAACGTGGTATTCCTGTTACCACGAAAAATGATGGTTCTCGTTCTATCGAAACGGATTGGGTTAAGTGGGATCGTGCGGATGAGAACGTCCCATTAGAAAGCCGCCATAAAGTGACTGTTCAGCCTGAAAATGGGATGATTGCACTCACTGTAACTAACTTAGGCTTACGCCAAGGAAATGAAACCGTTACGGATGCTGCTGAAATTCAGCGTTATAACAAGCTGTTATTAAACGATTTAACGGATGCGCTGTACACCTTGCGTGATACATCAAGCAAAAATAGTCTGCAAAGCGCATACGGTATCATTGACGTTCAGTCGGGCAGCGATGATACAGGCTTACCAGTTGTTATCGTTCGTGCACCATATGATGCTGTCTGGGAGCGTTTACCGCACGCGTTAGAAAGCGTGGGCATGAAAGTGGGTGACCGTAGCCGTTCAGCCGGATCTGTCATGGTGACGTACAAAGGTCTAAGCAGTTCTGAATGGCAAGCGCTGGGTATTGACGATCCATCTGTGCCAGAAAATGACTATAAAGTCCAAGTGGGTGACTTGAATAACCGTAGTAGCTTACAGTTTATCAACACTAAAGGCGTACCATTAACTCAGAAACAAAATGATGAAATGGTTGCTGCACTAAAAGCTGCTTTCAGTAAAACACAGATGAAAAAATAAGTTTACATAGATAACTTATTTGTTTTATCAAGTGAAAACGCCGTCCTTTGGGATGGCGTTTTTTTTCAGGTAAAAACGTGATTTCAACGTAATAAAACCGCTTAATAGTCACTCTAACGGTGAATGTATTAGAGGTTATTTTTCGGATATACTTCAGTCAATGAAGGCTAATAATGAGGGAAAAGTCGTGGATAATAACGCATCTAAACCAACGACCAAGAGTGATAGTACTTCGATGCCAAGACAAATATCAGGGGCTGAATTTAATTATAAATTACGCAGTACCGAAAATAACCAGAGCCATACGGAAAGCTTTATTCGAGATGGCGTTGTGGACTTTGATTTACCCGGCTATGTTATTCCTAAGGGATATCGGTTAGTTAAGTCACTCAAAAAAGAACAATATCGATTATTATCGATGGAGGGAATACCAGAAACAGTTTACTTGCTCGAGCTGAGATTCCGCACGGATATTGTCTTTGGTGAAACCACATGCACTCAAATTAAAGTTTGGCGCACTATATCTCATCTACATCGGAATAATATTGGAGATTTACCTCGAATATTTTTCATTCATTTACTCGACAATCATAGCATCATGGTAACAGATGAAGAACATACTCGTGATGGACAGCGCTTCTGGGAAATCATGATTTCTTGGGCATTTTATCAAGGCTATTATATTTATGCTTCCGATGGCACGCTTGAAGACCGACCACTAACACAAATCCATACTGAGGCTAAGTTCTTTAGTCAGTGGATTAATCAACTTTGGGGTAGAGATATCGACGTATATACCCACAAACTGATAATTATCAGTAAACATTCATTACTTTAACTACCCACCTACGCATTTATCCACCCTAAAATTCTCGTTGAAACAAATGGACAAAAAATCAGTATTTACGGCTAAGTAATCGTTTGCGTATGCGTGAGAATTTTATTATCATAATTAGCAGTTAATCATAAAATATTGAATATCAGTTAGTTAGCAATATCATGATTATTTTTTGATAACTGACTGAATCAGAGCAGAAAATTAACAATGAACCCGCCATTTTTAGCGGTTTATTCTTCTGTTACTTATCTGAATCTGCTGTGCAGGTTGATTTCTATTGAGTGTATTCACATCCCTGGAGTGTTTAAGATGCAAAAGAAAGCTGAGTTGTATCGTGGCAAGGCAAAAACGGTCTATACCACAGAGGATCCAGATTTACTAATTCTGGAGTTCCGCAATGATACATCAGCACTCGATGGCGAGCGTATCGAACAGTTTGACCGCAAAGGTATGGTCAATAATAAATTTAACCATTTTATTATGACTAAATTGCAAGAAGCCGGTATTCCTACCCAAATGGAAGCCCTGTTATCTGACACCGAAGCGTTGGTTAAAAAACTGGATATGGTGCCGGTTGAATGCGTTATTCGTAACCGTGCGGCAGGATCGCTGGTCAAGCGCCTTGGGGTAGAAGAAGGGATGATTTTAAACCCGCCTCTGTTCGATTTATTCCTGAAAGATGACGCTAAACATGACCCAATGGTGAACGAATCTTACTGCGAAACGTTTGGTTGGGTGAGCAAAGAAAACTTAGCGAAAATGCGCGAACTTAGCTACAAAGCGAACGATGTTTTAAGCAAAATTTTTGCGGACGCAGGTTTGATCTTAGTCGACTTTAAATTGGAGTTCGGTTTATTCAAAGGTGAAGTTGTGCTGGGTGATGAATTCTCTCCAGACGGTAGCCGTTTGTGGGATAAAGAAACCCTGAATAAAATGGACAAAGACCGTTTTCGTCAAAGCCTTGGTGGCTTGATTGAAGCTTACGAAGAAGTGGCTCGCCGTATTGGAGTTAAGCTTGACTAAGTATTCAACCGCGTATTAAGCGAATAGAGGATAGCCTGCAAATTGCAGGCTATTTTTTTACGTGTACATTATGACTGAATTTGTGCCATAAATTGCTGGACCCAAGAGATGGGATGGTTTTGGGGCGGTATATTTAATTGCTGGCTCAGGGCGTGTAAGGAGGGGGAAGGTAACGCTGAATTAGGTTGTAACTCGTGATGGCGTAATACGGTATCAATCTTGCCATCCGCGACTAAGTGACCCTGAGACAAATGCAAGGCACGTTCAAAGTAGCGCGCAGCAAAATCTAAATCATGGCTGATAGTGACAACGGTGGTGCCAAGCTGCTTTTGAAAATCTAGCCACTGTTCAAAATAGCCGAGCCACTGGGCGTCGAAATCTCGGCTAGGTTCATCTAACAACAATAGTTTAGGTGCGACAGCGGTTAAACACGCAACAGCGACCATTCGTCGTTGGGCTGAATGCAAGTCTAGAGGGTGTTTATCAGCGACATCGGTTAAATGACATAAATCTAAAGCGTGTTCTAACTTTTCCGTGATGTCAGATTGATTGAGTTTTTTACGGCGTAACCCAAACAAAATTTCATCTTTTACGGTGCTGTGAAAAATCTGTTTTTCCGCCTCTTGGAATAAAATTCCAATGTGCTGTGCCCGCTCGATCGCACGTAATGAAGATATGGGGTGTTGATTGAAATTGACCTCCCCATGAGAAGGCGATAACAGTCCTGCCATTAAGCGTAATAACGTGGATTTTCCTGCACCATTGTCACCGACGAGAGCGACCCATTCACCAGCATGGATTGCGAATGACAGCTCGGCAATAGCTGGCGCGGTTTTAGGTGCCCATTGAAAGCTTAAGTTATTGATTTGCAGCATAGCAAGCCTCGATGCCTTGAATGAGTTGCTGTTCTTTGCATGGAACTTCCGATTGCCAAATACCATTTTCTATTAATTTACCCAACACTCGCCATGCATCTGGCATATTGATGGTATTTTGCGCGGGTAGAAATACGGAGTTAATATCCCCTTGAGCGGTGATTTTACCTTGCTCAAGTAGTGAAAAATCATCACAAAAATGCAAGGCAGGCAGTAAGTGGCGCTCCAATAGAATGACACTACAACCAGTTTTTTCACTGTAGTTTTTGAGTTGTGCTAATAGTCGATAGGTAGCTGCGGGCGTGAGACGACTAAATGCTTCATCTAATAGCAACAGCTGGGGAGACATAGCGAGGGCACTGGCTAGAACGACTCGTTGAGCTTCGCCTCCAGACAGTGTCGCAGGATGACGATCACGCAAATCCTGGCTGAATGTCAAATCCAAAGCTTGTTCAACGCGGCGAACAATTTCCTCAGGAGACAACCCCAAATTTTCAGGACCAAATGCCACTTCTTGTGCAACAGTAAAAGAGCATCCTGATAGCTGTAATTGAGGTGATTGCTGAACTAACTGACGATCGACTGATAACTCAACTAATGATTGTTTTCCTAATCGCTGAGAAAGCACTTGCCCATCACCGATTAATTTGCCAATCAATTGATCAGGAAACCAGCCCGCTAACAGTTGCGCAAATGTGGTTTTTCCGCTGCCATTACCGCCCAGAATACAATGCCAATGTCCTTGAGGTAAGGCTAAGTGAATAGCATCAAGAATAGGCTCTTCACTACCTTGTGGGATAAAGGACAGTTGCTGTAAATCTACCACCATAATGCAAAGGCTCCTTCAATGACGATTAATAGCAACAAAACGAGGCGCCAGATATATTGGCTTCGGCTATCCATAGGTTTATGTAAAGTAGTGCGATGACGAGTATAACGAAAACCACGCATATCGAGTGCAGCACTGCGCACAGTCAGTTCGCTGAGTGTCTGGCTAACCAGTGGAAATAAGAGGGCGGGCAATGATGTCATACGTTGCCAAAAGTGACCATCTAATGGGACACCCCGAGCAAGCTGCGCTTCTCGAATGCTCGCAAGTTGTTGGCGAAACTGTTCAGCCAGTAAGAGTGGACCGGCGAGCACATAAGCAAAACTCGCAGGAAGACGGCTTGCAAACAACGCACGAATAAATTGTTCTGTGGAGACATATTGCAACCATAATTGGGATGCACTAATGATGGCTAGCAGGCGTAGCCATAAAGCCATGGCACTTTGTTGCTGAGAGATAAGTGGTGGTGAACCCGTTAATAATTGGCTTAACCAGCCTCCATGAATTAACCAAAGTCCTGCTGCCATCGGCAGCATAACCCATGCGATAAATTTCCAACGGTGATACGACGCGGACCGTAGAATGACGGCGGCAAATGGAGCGAAAGCAACAAAGACCAAGCCCCAGCCGAGTGGTAGCATCAATGTGCTAGCGCTAAACCAGAGCCATAAGGTTAATGAGGTAAAAGGATGCATCCTGACCCCTAGCGTACTTTAGCCATATTTGGGAAAGTGCGCTGAACGCGCTCTGGTAAACGACGAACAAGCATCCAAGCGACAATGGCAGAGATTATCTTATCGGCAATATTGGCACCTAAGACGGTAATGGCGACCGATTCTAATAAGTTTTCACCAACGGCGTGGAAATAGGCGACAAAAAAGTCTGCACCACTACCAGTCGTACCCGCAAATAAGTAAGTGCGGATAGGCACGGCAACAATCATTAGTGCAAAAGTGATGACTACACCCGATAAAATCACACGTGGTAGGGTACGAAAACCACCGGCTCGGGCGAGTAAGCCTGCGCTTAAGCCAATCATCATTGCCACAGGGGCAAATGCCGCGGCGATAGGACCACTTAATAATCCCCACAGTAAGTTCGTTGCTAAACCGCTAAATAAGGCAGCCCAAGGACCCGCGAGAAGCGCGCAGATAATCGTTCCAATAGAATCTAAAAAGATAGGCAGCTTTAACATAGAACTTAGCTGTCCAACGACCATATTGATTGCAATGGAGAAAACAATTAGCGCCAGTGTGCGGCTTGAAATCATTGACGAGTTTGCCATGAAATAAATATCCCTTAGAAGTTGAAAATTAACGCCATAATAAAAATCAAGACAGAATGATAGTTAACGCGAAGTGATGACCAATTCTTCATACCCTGAAAGCGTGCAATGCTCACGGGTAAATGTATTATTTTCTAATTCGCCAATAATTAATTCGAGGGTGGTTCTGACGGTGCAGCCGGGCATCATATGCCCACCACGCATATGTCCATTTTCATCGGAGACTGCAAGATGGAGATGCTCACCTTGAGCATCTAGTGTCCCGATAAGCGATACAATTTCAAATTTACCGGATGTCAGATGAGTATCTTCTTGCCCAGCAAAGCGCAGTGCAACATCGGTTAAACTACCGACACAGCCTGCAATAAATGCAGCTTGTAGCTGGTGGTGCTTTACCTGTTGTTGCAATGTGAGAATAACATCATCCCCTGGGCGTAAGCGTAGAGCGATAAAACGCGCATTTGAGTAAGTTGCTAAAGAATGAGACATAGCAAAGATCCTTGCGAATCATGTTGATAGATTTTGGTAATCTATTATACGAATTGATAAATGGCTGTCTGGGAAAGGCGATTTTTTCTGGGTTTTTTAGTGAAACACACTGCATCTTGAAAAAGATTGATAGAGAAGGTCGGGAAAAACAGAAAAAAATGGAAGTAGAGTCCCAAATATTCTAATTATTTGGCTTAAGCTTTCATCTGGTTTGCAAGGCTGAGCAAAAAACAGTGTTGTTTTTAAGGTAAACTGTTTTTCAGATAAACGATGGAAAATAGTGCTGAGCGATGAAGGAATGTTTGCCTCTTCAGCGCGAGATCAATAACATACATACTTTATGGATGCAGTGAAAGTGGAATACTGCAACGTATTTATTTTACAGGGGAAAATCTATGAGCCAAGTTGATCCAACACTGATCATTTTGCTGGTACTGGCAGGGCTAGGTATTATCAGCCATAACATGACGGTGACGTTAGCCATGCTGTTTCTGTTGGTTGTACGGATCACGCCACTGAATAATTTCTTTCCTTGGGTAGAAAAATACGGATTAACTATTGGTATTTTAATATTGACAATAGGGGTAATGGCGCCGATTGCCAGTGGGAAGATCTCCGCAAATGATGTATTAGGCTCATTTTTGAATTGGAAATCACTCTTAGCAATAGTGATTGGCGTGTTGGTTTCTTGGTTAGGGAGCCGTGGGGTGGCACTCATGGGAAGCCAACCTTCAACTGTTGCAGGATTATTAGTCGGTACGGTGATTGGTGTGGCACTATTCCGCGGGGTTCCTGTCGGACCGTTGATTGCGGCTGGAATTCTCTCATTATTGGTTGGTAAATCGTAGCGCGACTTATGCAAAAATCATTACAGGCAATTGTTGAACAGCTACAAACTGTGGGTTATCGCCGTTTGCTGGTGATATCAGGTGAGAGTGAATGGATCTCGAATGAACTTCAGCAAATTCAAAGTTATTTAGCGGGAGATTGGCTGTGTATTTCATCAGAGTTACCCAATAATATCCTACCGGAAAAAGCGCAATTATTGCTGGGACGTGAATTCACCCATGGCATCTTTGATGCACGTAAAGGTCTGCACAGCGAAGCCCTTGCTATCTTAGCGGGAACATTAAAAGCGGGTAGTTTATTGGTGCTCTGTACTCCGCCACAGTCAACGTGGGCAAGTCAAAATGATGCGGATAGTGAGCGTTGGAATGAGCACTTTGGTGAAATCCCTACTCCCAATTTTGTCCGTCATTTACAGCGAACATTTTTGAATTGTCCCGAAGTGTTAGTTGTGGAGCAAAACCAGCCACGTTTCTTGAATTTGCTACCCGATCACCCCAAATGGTTTCCACCTTTAGGTCAACCGACTCAACAGCAACTCAATGCCCTGAAACAATTAATGTCCGCTAATTGCGGTGTTTGGGGATTGATCGCACCTCGAGGAAGAGGAAAATCGACAGTTGCAGGGATGCTGATAAAACAGTGGCAGGGAAAGTGCTGGTGTTGTGCACCGGCGAAAGTTTCCACCCGTGTGGTCGCTGAGTATGCGGAACATGAACTTGAATTTTGGGCACCAGATGTGCTTTTACACTATTGCGAATTTGGTCAAACGATTGATGCAGATTGGTTGATTATTGATGAAGCCGCCGCAATTCCAACGCACATGCTACGAAAAATTATCGCCTATTTTCCGCGGGTTTTAATGACGACGACAGTCGAAGGGTATGAAGGAACTGGGCGTGGATTTGTGATGAAATTTTGCGATAGCCTTGAGAATTTTACTGAGTTATCGCTAACTCAGCCGATTCGATTTGCGCAGGATGATCCGCTCGAAAAAGTGATTAATCAGAGTCTTTTGTTAGGTGAGGTGGAATCCCCTCATATTATCGATGCACCAGCGATTACACAGTTGTTGAGCCAACAACAACTTGCGGATGATCCTAAGTTGCTGAAGGGGTTTTATGGTTTATTAACGGCGGCACATTATCGAACGTCACCTCTGGATCTACGACGATTATTGGATGCTCAGCATCAACATTTTGCGATGATAAGCCAAGATAATCAGTATGTTATGGGAGCTGTTTGGTTGGTGGATGAAGGAGGGTTAGAGACGCATTTAAGCTGGCAAATTTGGGCTGGATTACGGCGTCCTCGGGGAAATTTAGTAGCGCAATCTCTTGCTGCGCATAGTTATTTTCCTGAAGCATCGAGGTTGCGTTCTCGGCGTGTGATGAGGATCGCAGTGCAAACCCGATATCGCCGCCAAAAAATCGGGCAACGCTTATTAGCATTACAAGTGGAACGCGGTGTTCAGGATGGTTTGGATTTTCTTTCGGTGAGTTTTGGTTTGACGCCTGACTTATTGGCATTTTGGCAATCAGCGGGATTCCATCTTTTACGTATAGGGCGCCATATTGAGGCAAGTAGTGGCTGTTATACTGCAATGGCGATATTGCCGTTATCTACGGAAGCTCGGGCAATCTGCCATCTGGGGCAACATCGCTTACAGCGAGATCTGTTTTGGCGTGATGATCTCGATGAATTTAATCTGAAAAGCACATCTGAGCAGCTACTTGATGCTGGGGATTGGCTAGAATTAGTCGGCTTTAGCCATTATAGCCGCTCGCTTGCGGCGAGTGAGGCGTCACTACAGCGCTTTTTAGCTGTTTTTCAGCAACAACATTCGCATGAAATGGTGAATACTGCTCTTGGATATTACTTCCTGCAAGGGCTATCCATCGAGCAGGCAGCAAAGCGGCTAGGTTTAGCAGGGCGAAAACAGTGGCTAAAACGTGCAAGAATGGAAATTGCCCAATGGTTGAATGATTATTACGCTGAACAGACGCGCGGATTAAAACAGCAAATTAGCGTTTTTTGTCCTTAGGCCAGTCGTCGTCTTCATCGTCCCACAGGTGATTATTATCTTGGTGAGGTGGAATTTTAGGTTTGTCGTCTAAATATTTTTTGGGGTCGAGTCGCATCATTTCTTTAACTGAATTCCAAATGACGCCAACCAATAAAAGTAGAATGATCCACCAATAATCGGCTAACCAATGCATATTTGCCTTCTTATATTAATCATAATAATGTGTAGCGCAGCCAACGTTGCTAATTAGCTAGCTTAAGTGGGGTTATTTAACCATGTTTTTTGTTTTAACGGGAGAGCCGGAATGAATATAAAGAAGATCATATTCATTACAGTAGGGTGGATTGCCGTTGGCTTAGCCTTTTTAGGCGCAATTTTACCTGTGATGCCAACAACGTGTTTTTTATTACTGGCAGCATGGTGTTTTTCTCGTTCATCCCCACGTTTTCATAATTGGCTATTGTATCGCTCATGGTTTGGCGGTTATTTACGTCACTGGCAGACTTATCGGGCATTACCTAAAGGTGTAAAACCGAAAGCGATGACGCTCATCGTCCTGACATTTGCATTTTCGATTTGGGTGGTCAGTTATGGGTGGTTAAAAATCGGGCTATTCGTGGGAATGTGTTGGTTGCTGATTTTTATGTACCGTTTACCTGTGGTGGATGCTACGGAAACTCAGCAGAGTAAGACTGAGTTATAAAGTGGAAAAATGTCACTCAGTAAGGCACCGAGTGACAATAAACATTAATCCGGCACTTTAATATAGCGGTTAAACACATATTCAAGGTTAGCGAGTAACCAGTTTTTCCCGCTAATATCTTCCTCAGTGAGTACCTGTTTGATAATGTCTGGCGTTAATAGTTGCTCTGCTTCATGGGACAATGGCCAGTAACTAATGTGCCAAGGTTCTTCTGCTACACCGGCATCTGTAGCAGTAAAAGGGCGATAGAAATCAAACGTTGCCATATTATCGGTGAGCCAATCATTTAACTCAGCGAAATACCCACCTTCTTGGTATTCCCACGGTTCCAATTGCAATGTTTGTCCAGCGGGGATCCGTAGCGGATCGTAAACATCAATTTCAGTTCCCCAATGATGGCGGCTAGCACCGGGCAACGCAGACCAATGCAAAATCGCTTCACACAGCTGCCCTTCAGTTAAGGTCGAAATGTCTAGCGGTTGGCTGTGTGTATCGAGAACGGGACGTTGACCTGCAAATTTTTCATTCCAAATCACCTGTTGACGAGCAAAGTCGCGAAATGCGCTGGCAGATTGTAACTTGAATCCTGCGCGTGCCGCAGCTTGTTGCATAGCAAGAAAGGCTTTAGTGGTATTAAATTGCAGTCGATGATGACCGCCTAATGTGACTAAATGGTCGGTGGAACGCCCTGTAAGCATCTCGATGGTGATCATAGTAGTAGTAACTCCATGATGCGCTCATAAATGACAGCAAGCTGTTGTAAATCCTCGATGCTAACGCACTCATCCACTTTATGGATGGTGGCATTCAGTGGACCCAATTCAATCACATGGGTACCCATTTGCGCAATAAAACGCCCGTCAGATGTACCGCCGCTGGTGGATAGTGTGGTTTCACGCCCTGTAACTTCATGGATAGCTTGGACGGTTGCACTCACTAATTCACTGTCACCTGTTAAGAAAGGCTGACCGGATAAGAACCATTCTAAGCGATAAGCCAGACCATGGCGCTCAAGCATGTCAGTGACGCGTTCACGGATTATGGTGTCAGTCAATTCCGTACTAAAGCGGAAGTTGAATTGTACCTTTAGCTCTCCAGGGATCACGTTATCTGCACCCGTACCCGCATTAATATTGGCAATTTGCATGCTGGTGGCAGGGAAGTATTGGTTACCGTCATCCCATTTTGTTGTGACTAATTCTTGAAGAAAGTTTGTTGCGCGATGCACGGGGTTGTCTGCAAGGTGTGGGTAAGCGACGTGCCCTTGTGTGCCTAAAATGGTTAAGTGGGCGGTGATAGAGCCTCGACGACCATTTTTAATGATATCGCCAAGCGCAGATTGGCTCGACGGTTCCCCTACTAAGCAGTAATCGACGGATTCATGGCGAGCTTGTAATGTTTCAACGACTTTAACAGTTCCGTGGGTCGCTTTAGCCTCTTCATCAGAGGTAATCAAAAATGCGAGACGTCCCGTATGAGTCGGATATTTTTCGACAAAGCGCTCAGCGGCCACGACCATCGCGGCAATAGAGCCTTTCATATCAGCGGCGCCACGCCCATATAAATGCTGATTGATAATGGTTGGCGTGAATGGCGGCGTCTGCCACTTGCTATGATCGCCAGCAGGGACAACATCTGTGTGTCCAGCAAACGCAAGTGTTTTACCTGCGTTGCCGCGATGAGCCCAAAAATTAAGCGTATCGCCAAATGGCATTTTTTCGACAGTAAAACCGATGTTATTCAAACGTTCAATCAGTAAATCTTGGCAACCTTGGTCATCAGGGCTGATTGATGGGCGTGCAATAAGTTGTTGTGCAAGTTCGATGACAGGGCTGTTCATTGAGTCACCTTTTATCGTGTGAATGATTGGTAGTCGTCAGCATTGAATCCGACAAGGTAACGGTGGTCTGCGGAGACAAGGATAGGGCGCTTGATCATTGCTGGTTCAGCGAGTAGTACTTTCTTGGCGCTGTCTGCATCAATAACGGCATTTTTTTCTTCATCACTCAGTTTACGCCAAGTGGTACCTCGTTTGTTCACAAGCGTTTCCCAATCGATATGCTGTAAAAATGTGGAGAGAAGCTCATCTGTAATGCCATCAACGCGATAGTCATGGAATTGGTAGCCGATTGCATTATCGTCTAAGTAACGGCGTGCTTTTTTAATGGTATCGCAGTTTTTAATCCCATACATGGTATAAGGGGGCACAGGGGTATTGGACATATGATTTTCCTCTGATGGCGAACTATGTTATGCCATACATAATGCGGGAAAATACAATTGTGGTCTACCCCCTTGAATCGAAAAGATTTATTAATATTAAAAGCGATTTAATAATAACTAAAGCGGAGTTAATATTCATGATTTTATAAATGGATAATAAAATAATTAATTTAGATAACTTACATCAATTAAATTAAATCATGTTGAATTATTTTGAGCGCATGTATATTAAACTGGCTTCTAAGCGAGAACGAACCCGTAATTTTTTCAGAACATTTCGAATGTGAACTTTAACGGTTTCCTCTGAAATAAATAATAACTGAGAAATTTCTTTATTTTTTAATCCAGCGGCCATTTCATGCAATATTTCACATTCACGCCGGGTTAATGTGGATAGTGGGTCTTTAGTTTGATGTCGAGTGATAAGATGTTGATAAACTTTTTCGCTGAATACATGATGCCCCTCCATCGCTTTTTTTATGCTATTGAGTAACATATCTAGCTCGCTATTTTTTAGTAGGTAACCTTGAGCACCGGCATCAATGGCAGAGTAGATATCCGTTTTCATTGTTGAGAAGGAAAGTACAAGGAGGTAGCTATTAATGCAATGTTTGCGCAGTAATCGGATAGTCTCGAATGTTTTATTACCCTGTAAGATAGTGTCGATCAGTATCATATTGGGCTGTTTAGTGGTGGCAATGTTTAAGGCTTCTTTGCTATTTGTAACTTCAGCTGAAATTTCAAATTCAGCTTTTGATGTTAATAAGTGGGATAATCCAAAGCGAAAAATAGGATGTTCATCGATAATCATAACCGTATGATTAGACATAGTGGGTTCCTTTTTTATGTCTTACAACTTATTCGATTAACTAGATTTAATATAGTTAAAATATAATATATTTAAGTTTGCATGAAATCATCATTCTTAATTGATGAGTCAATTGGCTTTATAAAAACATGAATAATGGAAGCGAAATTTATGGAGCTTAATATATTTTAGGTCAAATAGAAGCGAGCTTTGGAATAATACATTAATTTCAAAAAAATAATAACTAAGATTGAAAAAAATTAAAGGTATTTAAAAAATGATATGAATAAAAATAATAACAATATTGTGTATATCTAAAAATACACCATTGTCATTTTGTGGTAAATCCGTGTAGATTTCTTGTAACTGAAAGATTTTTCTGGAAATCATAGGCACGATCATGATTTGCTAACAAGATGTGTTTATACTGTGAAGGCTCTTACCTTACCAAATTTTGAAAGGACTTGATGATGGATGATAAATTAAAACAAAGTGCTCTCGATTTTCATGAGTTTCCTCATCCTGGGAAAATTACTGTCACACCAACCAAACCATTAGTAACCCAACGCGACCTCGCATTAGCCTACTCTCCAGGGGTAGCCGTGCCGTGCTTGGAAATTGCGGATGATCCACTGAAAGCGTACCGCTATACAGCAAAAGGTAACCTTGTAGGGGTTATCTCTAACGGTACAGCAGTACTGGGTTTAGGGAATATCGGTGCATTGGCCGGTAAGCCTGTTATGGAAGGGAAAGGCGTTTTATTTAAGAAATTCTCGGGCGTTGATGTTTTCGATATTGAAGTGGATGAAACCGATCCAGACAAACTCATCGATATTATTGCGTCGTTAGAACCGACCTTTGGCGGTATCAACCTCGAAGATATTAAAGCACCAGAGTGTTTTTATATTGAGCAAAAATTACGTGAACGCATGAATATTCCTGTGTTCCATGATGACCAACACGGTACCGCGATTATCTGTACGGCAGCGGTGATCAATGGTCTGCGTATTGTGAAAAAAGAAATTGGCGATGTTCGTTTAGTGGTATCCGGTGCGGGTGCGGCCTCGATTGCCTGCATGAACTTATTAGTTGCATTAGGATTAAAACGTGAAAACATCACCGTTTGTGACTCAAAAGGGGTCATTTATAAAGGTCGTGATGAGCGAATGGATGCGACTAAAGCTGCTTATGCCATTGAAGATAATGGACAGCGTACATTAGCGGATGCGATTCCTGACGCGGATATTTTCCTCGGTTGTTCTGGTCCTCGACTATTAACACCAGAAATGGTTAAAACCATGGCAAAAGACCCGCTGATTTTAGCCTTGGCAAACCCTGAACCTGAGATTTTGCCACCACTGGCGAAAGAAGTTCGCCCTGATGCGATTATCTGCACGGGACGTTCAGACTACCCGAACCAAGTTAACAACGTGCTGTGTTTCCCATTCATCTTCCGTGGTGCTTTGGATGTGGGTGCGACCACCATTAACGAAGAGATGAAACTGGCGTGTGTATATGCTATTGCGGACTTAGCGCTGGCGGAGCAAAGCGAAGAAGTGGCTTCAGCATATGGCAACCAAGATCTGTTTTTCGGTCCAGAATACATTATTCCTAAGCCGTTTGACCCACGTCTGATTGTCAAAATTGCGCCAGCCGTTGCGAAAGCGGCGATGGAATCGGGTGTAGCAACGCGTCCAATTACGGATATGGATGCATATGTTGAAAAATTGAATCAGTTTGTGCATAAAACAAACTTATTTATGAAGCCTATTTTCTCTCAAGCGAAAAAAGAGTTAAAACGCATTGTTTTAGCGGAAGGGGAAGAAGAGCGTGTTTTACATGCAACTCAAGAGTTAGTTTCTCTTGGTTTAGCTTTCCCAATTCTGGTTGGGCGTCCAAGCGTGATTGAGATGCGTATCCAAAAACTAGGATTACATATCGAGCTGGGCAAAGACTTTGAAGTGGTCAACAACGAAAATGACCCACGCTTTAAAGAATACTGGCAAGAATATTATCAGATCATGAAGCGTCGTGGCATCTCCCAAGAAATGGCGCGTCGTGCCTTGATTGCGAACCCAACCATTATCGGCGGTATCATGGTACTGCGAGGTGAAGCAGATGGCATGATCTGTGGTTCAATCGGTAGCTACAGTGAACATTACCAAGTGGTTAAAGACCTGTTTGGTTTCCGTGAGGGGGCTCACGCTGCGGGCGCAATGAACGCTTTGTTATTACCAACGGGTAATACGTTCATTGCCGACACCTATGTGAACGAAGACCCAACCCCTGAAGAGTTAGCGGAAATCACGTTAATGGCGGCGGATACTGTTCGTCGATTTGGTATTGAGCCAAAAGTTGCGTTGTTATCCCGTTCAAGTTTTGGGTCTTCAGATTGCTCATCGGCACAGAAAATGCGTGATACGCTAGCGTTAGTGAGAGCCCGTGAACCAAACTTAGAAATTGATGGTGAAATGCATGCAGATGCGGCATTAATTGAATCAATTCGTAAAGATGTGATGCCAGATAGCCCATTGAAAGGTTCTGCAAACTTATTAATTATGCCAAACATGGAAGCTGCACGTATTAGTTATAACTTACTGCGCGTGACCAGCTCTGATGGTGTGACGGTAGGCCCAGTATTAATGGGTGTTGCTAAACCCGTCCATGTTTTAACGCCAATTGCCTCAGTTCGCCGCATAGTGAACATGGTGGCATTAGCAGCAGTGGAAGCTCAAACAAACCCACTGTAATTATTGCATTGATAATAATTTATCGAATGATTGATTAATTATCGAGTTCCCCAGAAAGACTTCCATTCTTGTTAATGGGAGTCTTTTTTATTTGAAAATGATTATCATTATCTGTATTTTGAATGACTTCAAAGTCACTATATGGAAAAGATAATGATATCAGCACGTTCTTTGAATTATTTAACGAAAAAGTCATCACTCCTGAGCTTAGGAATGCTTTTCGTTTTGAGTTTCACACAGCTAGGATGTACCTCTCAAACGCCAAAACCTGCCACACAGTTGGATCCTCAATTAACTCAAGTTGGTAAAATCATTGATTTGGATTCCGGTAAATCCATCACACCACAGCAATTAATCCAACAACTTGCGGCATCCCCACGGGTCATTGTTGGGGAAAAACACGATAATATTTATCATCATCAAATTGAGCAGTGGGTGGCACAAGAAATGCAACAGATACGCCCGCAAGGGGCGGTATTGCTAGAGATGCTTACTCCCAATCAACAAAGTAAGGTCGCCAATGTCCAGAAACAAATGCAAGGCAATCCTTATATTCGAGACGAAAAATTACAAGAAGTGTTGCATTGGAATACAGGTTGGCCATGGGCACAATATGGGAATTTAGTGAAGTATTTGTTAGCTCAGCCATACCCAGTGTTAGTGGCAAATATTAATCGAGATGCCGTTATGGAAGCTTACAATAACCCGCCTAAGCTGACAGGAAAGCACTCAACACAACCCGTTATTCAAGCATTAATCAATGAAACCATTAAACGCTCACACAATGGTGAATTGGATGATATTCAATCTAACAAAATGATGAATATCCAACAGCTAAGAGATAGGGCAATGGCTCAAGGGTTATTGGATGCACCTGCTCCAGCGGTTCTTTTTGCTGGGGGATATCATGCAACACGAGCAATTGGTGTTCCATTACATGTACTCGACCTTGCACCTAATGAACCATTGAAAGTATTGATTATTTCTGAGGTAGGTGAAGAAATCGACAACCTACATGCGGATTATGTGTGGTATACGCCGAAATAATCACCAATAGTCACTAATATGATGATTTAAAATCGTTAATTTTGTGAAGTAATCATCATATTTATTTACAAATAATTTCCATTTGCATTCGTTATTAATTATCATTTGCAACTCTATAAAAGCACGTAAGATGAATATGAGCACAATAACGTTTGAAAGTGGGTATGTCAGTAGAACCACCAAAATGGGCGGATGGCTGGCTTTAGCAGTCGTTTTACACGTTGCTATTGTGGGGATTTTTATTTGGACAACGCATAATGAACGATGGGAAGACTCACTGCCGCCACCGTCTGTGGTGATGGAGTTGTCTATCGAAGCTCAAGCTAAACAGTTAACGGAAGTGAATATTGGAAAAACGCAAGAGCTTGCCGTCGCGAGTGAATCTCACAAGACACCATCGGAAGATATCGCGATCCCTGCTTTGCCCGTTAATGAACAAGCTGAAGTGCAACTCATTAAGGCTGAAGCCAAAAAAACGAAGCCTGAGCTGAAAAAACAGAAACAGGAACAGAAGCAAGTTAAAAAAGTGCAAACCACCGATTCGAAAGCCAGCGATGCACCTGCGACCAGTGATGCCGCCGCACCGGTACTAAGTCAAAAAATTGCAGCGGAACTGAATAGCCAATCAGATGCAAATGATAGCCTTCAGAAGCAATGGGAAGCCATCGTGCTGGGAAAATTGAATAAATATAAGCGCTACCCAGAAGATGCGAGCAAACGCAATCGTATCGGCAAACCTGTGGTGATGTTTACGGTGGATAGCCAAGGCTTTTTACTTGATAGCAGTTTAGTGGGCTCATCAGGTACGCGCTCTTTAGACAAAGAAGCCCTGCAAGTTTTATCGCGTGCCGCGCCGTTACCCGAGCCTCCGACGAAGATATTAAACAATGGGCGGATAACTGTCAGGTTACCTATTGATTTTACACTTAATGATAAATAGATTGGATTCACTATGCATAATAGAATCACCACATTTTGCGTGGTCACACTACTAGGGTTATATGCAGCCAGCAGCGCTGCGGAGGATAAAATGCTAGCACCAATAGCGAAAAAACAGCCCCATGTTATGACAATTCATGGTGACGAACGTGTCGATAACTATTATTGGTTAAGAGATGATAACCGTGAAGCTCCAGAAATTATTGAATATTTGAATCAAGAAAATGCCTATACCGCGCAACAACTTGAGCGGGGTGAGCCATTAAAACAACAAATTTACGATGAATTATTATCCCGAGTGAAGCAGGATGATGAATCTGTACCCTACAACTACAATGGTTATACGTACCGCTCTCGTGTCGTGGCAGGGAAAAATTACTCAATCTATGAAAGACGCCCAATTAATAGCAACGACGAATGGACAGTATTAGTTGATGGTAACCAACGCGCAGAAGGCGTTGAATATTACCGGATGGGGGCATTAGCGATATCACCGGATAATACAACGATTGCGATTGCGGAAGACCGCCAAGGTCGTAACGATTATGCTGTCTCATTTCGTAAAATTGATGACTCCACGTGGCAAGAAAATGTGCTGACAAATACGTCAGGCAATATCGTTTGGGCGAATGATAATCACACGTTGTTTTACGTCAACAAAGACAAAAAAACATTGCTGCCTTATCAAGTAGTTAAGCATCAATATGGGACTTTGCAATCGGCTGATAAGCTCGTGTATGAAGAGAAAGATGATACTTACTACGTTAGCTTAGCGAAATCGACTTCCAAAGATTATATTTTAATTGGGATTACCAGTACTGAAACGTCTGAATACCGTCTTCTTGATGCAAATCAGCCGCAGCATGATGCAATAGTTCTACAACCACGTAAAACGGGTGTGGAATATTATCCTGACCATTTTAATGGAAAATTTTATATTCGCTCAAATCATCAGCATCCATTATTTGGTTTGTACATTGCAGATAATGCGGCAGCTCCGTGGGTCAGTTATATTGCGCCGCGTGACAATGTTGATCTTGAGGATTTTGCCTTATTCAATAATTGGCTAGTCATTGAAGAACGTCAAAATGGTCTCGTTAATATTCGCCAAATTAGCTGGTTAACTCAAAAAGAGCATGCTGTCAGTTTTGAGGATCCCGCTTATATGGCGTGGATTGGCAATAACCCTGAGCCAGATACCGATAAATTACGCTACGGCTACTCCTCGATGACGACACCTTCTTCTGTGTATGAAATTAATATGCTAACGCAAGAGAAACAGCTATTAAAACAAGAAGAAGTAAAAGACTTCAACAAAGAAAATTACCAAAGTGAACGAATTTGGATTACGGCGCGAGATGGTGTGAAAGTTCCTGTTTCATTGGTTTATCGCAAAGATAGCTTCAAACAGGGTAAAAACCCGCTGTTAGTCTATGGCTACGGAGCGTATGGATACGGCATCGACCCATCATTTAGTTCTTCTCGATTGTCCTTGCTTGATCGCGGATTTGTGTATGCTATCGCCCATATTCGTGGCGGCGGCGATCTGGGTAAAAATTGGTACATTCAAGGTAAAACCGTCCATAAAATGAATACCTTTACGGACTTTATTGATGTTACCCACGCATTATTGGCGCAAGGTTATGGGAAAAAAGGTCATGTCTATGCCATGGGAGGCAGTGCCGGTGGTCTATTAATGGGGGCTGTTGTTAATATGGCACCTGACCTATATGAAGGCGTAGTATCTTCCGTACCATTTGTTGATGTGGTCACCACCATGCTTGACCCTTCAATTCCACTGACAACAGGGGAATATGACGAGTGGGGTAATCCTGAAAATGAAGAGGATTACTGGCGAATTAAAGCCTATAGCCCGTATGACAATATTGAAGCGCAGCATTACCCTCATATTCTAGTCACTACAGGGTTGCATGACTCACAAGTGCAGTACTGGGAACCTGCTAAATGGGTTGCGAAATTACGCGATCTTAAACAGGGCAATTCACTATTGTTATTAGAAACCAATATGAATGCAGGGCATGGCGGAAAATCAGGTCGTTTTAATGCATTAGATGATATTGCAAGGGAATACAGTTTTATTCTGATGTTAGAAAACAAAGAAACATATTTTCCAGAGTATAAATAATAAGTAGCCAATATAAGGTTATCTAGGATTAGTTGTATGGTTATTAAAACCGACAACTAATCCTATTCGCAGAAATGACATTTATTCTGCGTTTGCAATGTGAGCGACTGTTTTATTAGTACGTTTACAGGAATGGTTTAATGAATAATAAAATAATAATCATGGTAGCTGGGACTATTTCCACTGGCTTCCAAGGGTTCGCTTTGGCTGAAAATACACAGCAGACAAATCAGCAGCAGGATGATGTGGTTAATTTTAGCCAATTAAAAGTCTCTGGCGCACAAAAACAAACGCCGCTGGTGAAAGCATTAGAAAAACCAGGGGCATATAGCGCGGTAGGTACTGAAAATAAACTTCAGTCTATGGATAAAATTATCCGCTCTATGCCGGGAACTTACACTCAAATGGACGCAAGCCAAGGTACCATCAATGTGAATATCCGTGGTCTCAGTGGCTTTGGCCGCGTGAATATGATGGTGGATGGCGTCACGCAAAGCTACTACGGAATATCACCCAGTAAATATACTCACGGGATGCAGCCAAGTAATGATTTTGGCTCACTGATTGACCCTAACTTTATTGTGTCTGTTGAGGTAGAGAAAGGGCAACTCAACGGCAGTAATAGTGTCAACGCCTTAGCGGGTAGTGCAAATTTCCGAACCTTATCCATTGATGACGTTATTTTTAAGGATAATTTATGGGGAGTGCGCAGTAAGGGGAGTTGGGGTGATAATGGGCTCGGATATAATGGGATGGTTTCTGTTGCAGGAAAATCCTTATTAAACGATGGCGAAGGGTATTTCGGTGGTTTAATTGCAGTGAGTGGACATAATATTCCTGGAAGTTATAAAAACGGGGATGGTTTTGATACAGATGAATTTGCAACAGACCCGACATTTAAACAAAAACCGCAATCTCAATTAACCAAATTAAAGTATAAACCGAATGATAGCCATGAAGTCGAATTCAGTGGTCGATTTTTACAAAATAAGCTAACCAGCCGTAAGATTAATAGCGAAGATTATTATCTGAAATATAAATACACGCCAATCAATGAATTGATAGATGTTGAGGTGCTCGCCAGTCATGGGTTTAACACGCAAAAATTCCAAGGCGAACCTATTGGTGGTGCATTAAAGGATGCGGAGTCAGAAAATAAATCAGACAGTATTAATATTTCCAATACTAGCCGTTTTTCTTATGGTGAGATGGATTTCAAATGGCAGCTTGGTTCGAAGCTAATGAAAACTAAGTACCAAAAAATCACGCAGCCAGTGGAAGATCCAAATACGGTTATTTATAACCCATTTTCTCCGAGCGGTACGCAAGATATTGCGAGTTTGTATACCCAATTTGAAGCGCAGTATGATATTTATACGGCTACCTTTGACCTCAATTACCTTAATTATCGAGTTAAGGGGTATAAACCCGCTTGTGATGAAACGGAAAAATGCTTCCCTCAAGAAGCGAGTACATTAAATCTACGGGAAAGTGGCATTAACCCCGGAGTGTTGGTTTCCGCCCAAATTATTCCTGAATTTCAACCTTTTGTGAGTTATGCGCACTCAATGAGAGCACCAAACTCTCAGGAAGCTTTTTTCTCTCAAAATGGTGGTCAGAGTATGAAT
This sequence comes from Providencia sp. PROV208, assembly GCF_028479465.1. NCBI lineage: Bacteria > Pseudomonadati > Pseudomonadota > Gammaproteobacteria > Enterobacterales > Morganellaceae > Providencia > Providencia sp. PROV208. The sequence continues at coordinate 81,730 of NZ_JAMPNS010000015.1, forward strand.
CCATTCCTAAAAGGAGAAAAGTCGCAAACTTGGCAGGTAGGTTTTAATAGTTTTAAGCCAGACTTAATTGTAGAAGGTGATCAGTTCAACCTGAAAGCGCTGTGGTTCCATACACATATCAAAGACTACATCACGAGTAAGTCTTTCCTGTTATGTCGTGCAAATTCTCAGGAAGAGTTTGATTGGTGTTTAATTAATGATGATGTGTGGGATAAAGAAAATCCGGATATTTTCCAACGCGCAGATATGTATGTGAACGATCCTCGCGATGTTAATTTACGGGGTTATGAGCTACAAGCAAACTACGATGCAGGGGTATTTTACTCCATGGTTTCTTACACCCAAGAGTCTGGCAAACAACCAGTGTCAATCAACAGTACATCGGTATTTAGTGCAGGGGACTTTACCCAATTACCTGAATATTATGTGACTTTAGATTCTGGCGTGCGTTTATTTGATGAAAAACTGACGCTCGGCTCAGCCATTACATGGACGGGACCTTCTAAGCGCATTAGCCCAATTCCGGATGGAGATATAAATGGGGATGCGATGACTGAAAAATATGAGAAGCAACCTACTATTGTTGATCTATATGCAGATTATGAAATCAATAAAAACTTCAAGTTAATGATGGCGATTAATAACCTCACAAACGAAAATTACACAGATGTATTAAACCGTGCTAATTCAGGTGCTGTAATGGAGGAACGAGGTCGCAATAATGAAACGGGAAGGGGACGTAGTTATATGATTGGTGGGCAAGTGCGTTTTTAACTAAGCAGTAAAATAATTAAGGCGTTTAGTCTTTTTAGTCTTACACACTAACGACGATTGATAGACACGCGCTTTAAACGCCATTCAATATTGGATACCCTTCTCGCAGTTTATCTCCTTGGATTTATTACAATAAGGTAATAAATCCAAGGAGAACCATAATGAAAATAACCAATAAAATTAATGTGCTCGAATTGCTCTCTCCTGAGATGCAAAAAGTGATTGCCTATTATGCGCAGAAAGATCCTGTTGAGCCCAATGATGGAAGTTATGAGGCTCAGCGGCTTGCTTATATTGAGGATCGGCGTTATTGGAATGCGAATTCACCAGAATTATTTAGCATAAAAAACAATCTTGTCCCAACAGACAAAGGTGACGTTGTCACGCGAATTTATCACCCTATAGAAAAGACGCCTGCCACACTGTTTTACTTGCACGGTGGTGGATTTATTCTCGGTAATCTCGATACGCATGATCGTATTATGCGCTTACTGGCACTGTACACAGGTTGTACGGTGATTGGCATCGATTATACACTTTCTCCAGAGGCGCATTATCCCCAAGCCATAGAAGAGGCGGTCGCGGTGTGTCAATTCTATTATCAGCACGCTGAGAAATTCACGCTCAATATGAACCATATTGGATTCGCAGGAGACTCAGCAGGCGCAATGCTAGCGCTTGCCACTGTATTATGGTTACGGGATAAACACATTTACTGTGGTGATATTTGTGCAGTGTTGCTGTGGTATGGATTATATGGGTTACACGACTCGCGTAGTCGTCGCCTGTATGGGGGAGAATGGGACGGGTTAAGGCGAGAAGATCTCCAAGAATATGATAATGCTTATTTAACCGCTTTAGGTAGTCGCGAAGAGCCTTACTATTGTTTATTTAATAATGACCTAACACAAGGTATACCGCCTTGTTTCATTGCAAGTGCTCAATATGACCCATTAATTGATGATAGCGAAACATTATTTCAAACGTTTCAAGCACATAAAGTCCCATATGAATATAAAATGTATTCAGGGACATTACATGCTTTTTTACATTACTCTCGTATTATGCCAACCGCGGATAGTGCGATTCGGGATGGTGCCATATATTTTATAAAACAGCTATTTGGTTGATTTTTTCGTGCGAACCTTTTGAATGTTGGTGACTTGGCTTTCCACCCACCCATCATTCAAGCGTGTTTTGAGTTGTTGACCCAATTTCACTTGGCTGGTCTTTTTCAACACGGTGCCTTCGGGAGTTTCACTGATACTAAAACCGCGGGCGAGTGTGGCGAGAGGACTAACCGCCTCCATTTTTGAGCATGCGACAGCGAAACGTTGGCGGTAGCGGGTAACTAAGTGGGTCAACATATTTTGCAAATGATACTGAGTTTGCTGCAATTGGCGCTGTTGACGCTGTAATTGAGGACGTAAGTCATTTTGCATAAGTCGACGCTGGTTTTTATCAAACTTGAAGGTTGATGATTGTAGTTGACGATTGATGGCATTTGTTAGTTTTTGGCGTAGAGCAGAAATTTGATTTTGTTGCCGAGCAAGACGTAGTTGAGGGTGTTGTTGTTGCAAGCGATGCTGCAAGCGTGCAAAACGTTGTTGCTGAGCCGCTAAGTAATAATCCATCGCCATTTCGAGATGTTGCTGTCCTGATTTTAGCTGGCGCAGCATTTCAGTTTGATTACGACTGACAAGCTCTGCTGCTGCGGAGGGTGTAGGCGCTCGAACATCAGCAACATAATCCGCAATAGTGACGTCAGTTTCATGACCAACGGCGCTAATAATCGGTAATCGGCTATTAAAAATGGCTCTCGCAACGATCTCTTCGTTAAATGCCCATAAATCTTCCAGAGAACCACCACCACGACCGACAATTAACACATCGCACTCATGACGTAAGTTCGCCAGTTCGATAGCTCTGGCGATTTGTGCTGGCGCTAAATCCCCTTGAACCGCGGTTGGGTAAATCACCACTGGGAGGGACGGGTCGCGACGATGAAGAATATTCAAAATATCATGTAAAGCCGCACCGGTTGCAGAGGTGATGATACCCACCCGTTTTGCCGGGGACGGTAACGCTTGTTTGTGGATAACATCAAACAAGCCTTGAGCATTGAGTGTTTGTTTGAGTAGCTCAAAGCGCTGTTGCAGAAGACCTTCACCCGCAGGTTGCATGCTTTCGATAATCAGTTGGTAATCACCGCGTGGTTCATACAGTGTAACGGCCGCACGAACCAAAACTTGTTGCCCATTTTGCGGGCGAAAGGTGACGCGGGTATTTTGTCCACGAAACATTGCCGCGCGAACTTGTGCACGATCATCTTTGAGAGTCAGGTACCAATGTCCTGAACTGGGCTGCGAAAAATTGGAAATTTCGGCAGTTAACCAAATTCGGCCCATTTGAGTATCAAGAAGTTCTCTTACCGTTTGGTTGAGCTTGCTGACGGAATAAATTGCGCTATTTTGTTGAGTCGACATGTGAGCTAGATCAAATTTTAAAACAATGACTTAATTGATTGATACTAACGCAGCCGACGGACTTATCAAGTTTTTTTTGAAAAAAGTGCTGGAAGCAACCGATTACGGTGTGTATAATGCCGCGGCAATATTTTATACCTTTCATAACGCTGCCTGGTGGGATATTGCCTATGTTACGCATTAAAAAAGAAGCACTAACTTTCGACGATGTTTTACTCGTTCCTGCACACTCAACTGTACTGCCAAACACGGCAGATCTGTCCACTCAACTGACTGCAAAAATCCGCCTGAATATTCCTATGCTCTCCGCAGCGATGGATACTGTCACCGAATCTGATCTGGCTATCGCACTGGCTCAAGAAGGTGGTATTGGTTTTATCCATAAAAACATGTCCATTGAGCGCCAAGCTGAAGAAGTTCGTCGCGTGAAGAAACACGAAAGCGGCGTGGTTACCGATCCTGTCACTGTTACCCCTGAAACCACGATCCGTGAAGTGCAAGAATTGGCCGAACGTAATGGTTTTGCGGGTTATCCTGTTGTCTCTAAAGATAATTCTTTAGTCGGTATTATTACAGGTCGTGACGTGCGTTTCGTGACAGATTTGGACCAACCAGTTACCGCAGTGATGACACCAAAAGAGCGCTTAGTGACGGTAAAAGAAGGCGAAGCACGCGAAGTTGTATTACAAAAAATGCATGAGCAACGTGTTGAAAAAGCCTTAGTGATCGACGATAGCTTCCATCTGTTAGGTATGATCACCGTTAAAGATTTCCAAAAAGCAGAACGTAAACCAAATGCATGTAAAGACGAACAAGGTCGCTTACGTGTCGGTGCGGCTGTAGGTGCAGGTCCAGGCAACGAAGAGCGCGTTGATGCCTTGGTTGCTGCGGGTGTGGATGTCCTGCTGATTGACTCTTCACACGGTCATTCTGAAGGCGTTTTACAACGCATTCGTGAAACACGTCAAAAATACCCTGATTTACAAATTATCGGTGGTAACGTTGCAACGGCTGAAGGTGCGAAAGCGTTGGCTGATGCTGGCGTTAGCGCAGTAAAAGTGGGTATTGGTCCAGGTTCAATCTGTACGACTCGTATCGTAACCGGTGTTGGTGTGCCTCAAATCACTGCGATCGCTGAAGCGGCGGGCGCATTAGAAGGTACTGGTATTCCGGTTATTGCAGATGGCGGTATCCGTTTCTCTGGTGATATTTCTAAGGCTATCGCAGCGGGCGCAGCATGTGTCATGGTGGGTTCCATGTTCGCAGGTACCGAAGAATCTCCGGGCGAAACAATTTTGTTCCAAGGTCGTACCTATAAAGCATACCGTGGAATGGGCTCTCTGGGCGCGATGTCTAAAGGTTCTTCTGACCGTTATTTCCAATCAGATAACGCAGCCGACAAACTGGTACCAGAAGGCATCGAAGGTCGTGTGGCATACAAAGGTCGCCTAAAAGAGATCATTCACCAACAAATGGGCGGTTTACGTTCATGTATGGGTCTGACAGGCTGCGGTACTATCGATATGCTGAGAACAAAAGCTGAATTCGTTCGTATCAGTGGTGCGGGTATTCAAGAAAGTCACGTTCATGATGTGACTATCACGAAAGAGTCTCCTAACTATCGTTTAGGGCAGTAATTACCCTTTAAAACGGTAAGTAAAAAGTTTCAGGGTGGCGCGATATCGTGGTAGCGCCACCGCCTTTTATTTTGACTTGAATTGTTGGAATTCTCCTCAAATGACTACAAATATCCATAAGCATCGCATTCTTATCCTTGACTTTGGCTCTCAGTACACTCAGCTGATTGCTCGTCGTATCCGTGAAATTGGCGTCTACTGTGAACTGTGGGCATGGGACGTCACGGAAGAACAAATTAGAGAGTTCAACCCTAACGGCATTATCTTGTCTGGTGGTCCAGAAAGTACCACTGAAGCAGACAGCCCACGTGCACCAGAGTATGTTTTTAATGCAGGCGTTCCTGTATTAGGTATCTGCTATGGCATGCAAACCATGTCTATGCAATTAGGTGGTGCCGTTGAGGTGTCTGGTGAGCGCGAATTTGGTTACGCAAACGTTGAAATTCTTGAAGATTGCGACCTGTTCCGTGATATCCAAGATGCAATTAACGAAGATGGTAAGCCAGTTTTAGATGTATGGATGAGCCACGGCGACAAAGTGACTGCAATCCCATCAAGCTTTAAAACGATTGCCAGCACGCCTAGCTGCCCATATGCCATCATGGCAGATGTTGAAAAGCGTTTCTATGGTGTTCAGTTCCATCCTGAAGTAACCCATACACACCAAGGTTTGAATATTTTAAAACGTTTCGTGTTGGATCTGTGCCAATGTGAAGCGCTGTGGACTTCAGCGGCAATTATCGAAGATACCGTTGCTCGCTTAAAAGAACAAATCGGTGATGACCACGTTCTGTTAGCGCTGTCTGGTGGTGTGGACTCTTCTGTCACTGCGCTGCTATTACACCGCGCTATCGGTAAGCGTTTAACTTGCGTATTCGTGGATAACGGTTTATTACGTTTAAACGAAGCTGAGCAAGTCATGGAAATGTTCCAAGGTAAATTTGACCTGAACATTATTCATGCAAAAGCAGAAGACCGCTTTATGAATGCTCTAGCAGGTATTTCTGATCCTGAGGAAAAGCGTAAGAAGATTGGTCACGTATTTATCGAAGTGTTCGATGAAGAGTCTTCTAAGCTTAAAAATATCAAATGGTTGGCTCAAGGTACTATCTACCCAGATATTATCGAATCTGCGGCTTCAGCAACGGGTAAAGCGCACGTTATTAAATCTCACCATAACGTAGGTGGCTTACCGGAAGATATGAAGCTGGGTCTGGTTGAGCCGCTAAAAGAGCTGTTCAAAGACGAAGTACGTAAAATTGGTCTGGAGTTAGGTCTGCCATACGACATGCTGTATCGTCACCCATTCCCAGGTCCAGGTTTAGGTGTTCGTGTTCTGGGCGAAGTGAAGAAAGAGTACTGTGACTTACTGCGTCGTGCAGATGCTATCTTTATCGAAGAGCTGCACAAAGCGGATCTGTACAATAAAGTGAGCCAAGCATTCACGGTATTCTTACCAGTGCGCTCTGTTGGCGTAATGGGTGATGGCCGTAAGTATGACTGGGTTGTTTCTCTGCGTGCAGTTGAAACCATCGACTTTATGACTGCTCATTGGGCACACCTGCCATATGATTTCTTAGGTCGTGTTTCTAACCGTATTATCAATGAAGTGAATGGCATTTCCCGCGTAGTGTATGATATCAGCGGCAAGCCACCAGCAACCATTGAGTGGGAATAATCCCCCAATAAGAATCAGCTGGCACTGGCTGGCAAAATAACTATCTAAGCCCATGTAAAAGTGGGCTTTTTTGCTTTTGTAGCTTGTCGTATCTGGCATTGATTAGCAGCGTCAAGCACAAGTTGAATGGGGTATTAAAGTTGGTATTATCGGATGCAGATGCCATGAACACTGACTGATACCATGCAATAGTTTTTGATCCTCTCATGGTATTAAAAATAAGTAATTGTTTGTTTTTAAAGAAATTAAATCATAGTTTCCTACGGCTGTTTTTGCATGGTATCAAAACGTTAAAAAAGGATAAAAATGAATGCTGACTGATACCAAACTGAGAAATTTAAAACCGAAAGAAAAGCTCTATAAAGTGAATGACAGAGATGGGCTATATGTCGCTGTAACGCCTGCAGGCTCTGTCTCTTTTCGCTATAACTATGCCATTAATGGCAGACAGGAAACGGTGACTTTTGGTCGTTATGGTATTGGCGGGATCACTTTAGCTGAAGCCAGAGAGCGGCTAGGGGAAGCTAAAAGAATGGTGACAGATGGTAAGTCCCCAGCTAAAGAAAAAGCCAGAGATAAAGCGAGAATTAAAGGTGCTGAAACATTTGGTGCATGGGCTGAAAAATGGCTTCGTGGCTATCAGATGGCTGATTCTACACGGGATATGCGGCGATCAGTTTATACCAGGGAACTCAAGGGTAAATTTGGCAACCAGAAGTTAAATGAAATCACATACGAAGACTTACGGGCGATCACTGACACTATTGTTGAACGTGGTGCACCAGCGACTGCTGTTCATACACGAGAAATCGTACTTCAGGTTTATCGCTGGGCGATTGAACGGGGTCAGAAGGTAGAAAATCCAGCAGATTTAGTGAGGCCTGCAAGTATTGCTAAATTTGAACCCAGAGATCGCTCGTTAACGCCAGGTGAAATTGGTTTGATGTATCGCTATCTTGAGAAGGTTGGGACAACGCCCTCAATTCGGGTAGCTGTAAAACTGCTATTGTTAACAATGGTACGTAAAAGTGAGTTAACGAACGCCACCTGGAGTGAAATTAATTTCAGTGAAGCAATTTGGATAATCCCAAAAGAGCGAATGAAACGTCGCAATCCGCATTTGGTTTTTTTATCGCGTCAGGTAATGGATATTTTAGTTGCCTTAAAAACTTTTGCAGGCGGTTCTGATTTTATTCTACCATCGCGCTATGATTCAGATGCGCCAATGAGTAGTGCAACAATGAATCGGGTACTGGATCTTACCTATAAAGCTGCGCAAAAAGACGGGCACGACCTTGCTAAATTTGGACCTCACGATTTACGCAGAACAGCGAGTACATTGTTGCATGAAGCTGGCTATAACTCGGATTGGATAGAGAAATGCCTGGCACATGAACAGAAAGGGGTTAGGGCAGTGTACAATAAGGCAGAGTACCGTGAGCAGCGCACTGCGATGTTGCAGGATTGGGCTGATATGATAGATGAGTGGAGCTCAGATAGTTCAAATCGGTATGTTAATTAATCAATTTTTCAGTAAGGGATTTATATGAGTAGCCGTGGTATTTTTTCTTTATTATCTTCAAATCAAGCATATCAAAATGCAGAAAAAGAATGGCATATAGAATTGGATTTTTACTATAAATATTGGTATGACTTAGTGGCAAGACCAACAGATATGCTTGAACATGTAGATACAAAACGCTCTATAGTTAGTTTTCTTAAAAATTTAAAAAATGAAATTGAAGAAAAACTAGAAAAGAGATTTGTTTACTTTATATGTTCTAGAGAAAGGGTGAGGTTTAATATAAAAAAGAAATCATCATATAATCCGTTTACGGGAAATAAAAAAATTCATATTTTAATTGGCGAGAAAGAATATAAAAAAAACATAAAGTGTAAGTTTTTTGATGAAGAAACAAAAAAGCATTATAATCCTGAGATTTATTTAAGAGATAAGTATATAACAATTAAGTTTTTAAATGGTAATTCATGTACTATGACAATCCATGACTTTTTAGAAGCGACAAATATTAATCTTGGTATTGATAGTAAAGTCGAATACGTAGGTTTTACTAAAAATCCAGATACAAGGCCTACTAATGGAGCTCATTCTGGATTGAACGATGTTATCTATAATGTTATAGATGAGAAAAAAGATTCATTTATATATTTTAATATTTTTAAAGTCTACTCAAAGGCAGATAATTCAACACATAATTTAAACTTTGTTTTTGCTAACTCCATGATAGATGAAGTAAATGTTGATATGGAAGGAAGTATACTAGAAAAATGTTTTATTCTTTATTTTAATTCGGATAATCAATATAGGAATAAGAATAAAGAATATGATGAGCTTAGAAGTAGTTTGGTTAAATTAGCCAAGGAGAATAAAATAAATTCTATTAACATACACTATGCTCTTTCTGACAATAATGAATATGAAGTTTTTTCTTCATCTAAAGTACAACCTAATCATGAACATTTTTTCACAATAAAAAATGGAATTGATGGATTGAGCATTGAAAAGAGATAAGGATACAGTGGTAATATATGACTTCACATTACCACTTAACTTTATAATTATTAAAAATAATTCTCATATGGTTATAGCTGAGAAATACTATTACCATTGGTAATGGTTAAATTCTATTTTCATACATTTTTTTTGCTTCTATAGCTACATCTAATCTTCGATGTATTAACGAGACCATTGATAGTATATCTAATGCATCAATTTCATTAATTTTCCAAGTTATTTTTGGGGCGTGAGCTGTTGTATTTCGAAATGTACCAAATAAGCCTACAAGTAAATTAATAAAACCTTTTTGCTCACTTTTTTCACTATCAGTTTGAAGTGAATTTAAAGCTAAATAAGGTATCCCCTTGAAGAGTGGAAATTTAAATCAAGTCCAGAAGACAACTTTTAAGGGAATAAATTATGAAAATCACTATCTCATGTTGTTTCTTAATTATATTAGGGTTATTTCCTGATATCGCGTTGGCACAAGAATTAAGTAGTAGTGGCGTGATGAATGATGTTCTCAATCGTTTTCATAGCGCAGCCTCAACCTGGGCTCCAACAATAGAAGGTGCTGCCAGTCGGTTATTTTGGACACTAGTAACCATTTCTATGGTGTGGACGTTTGGCATGATGGCGCTACGTAAAGCGGATATTGGTGAGTTCTTTGCTGAATTGGTTCGTTTTACTATTTTCACTGGTTTCTATTGGTGGCTACTCTCGAATGCAACGCACGGAATGAATATAGCAGGTTCAATAGTGGATTCATTGCAACAGTTGGGAGCGGAGGCGGGAGGGCTAAGTAGCAGTAAATTAGGTCCTTCCAGCATTTTAGATATGGGCTTTGAATTATATGACAGAACTGTTGAAGCAACTTCAGAATTAAGCTGGAAAGAGTTTGCCACTGCTTTAATGATGGAACTAATGGCACTAGCGGTACTGGTTGTGTTAGCCATTATTTCAGTGAATTTATTATTACTGTTAGCTGCCAGTTGGATTTTATTATACGCAGGCGTGTTTTTCCTTGGTTTTGGCGGTTCCAGATGGACTTCTGACATGGCGATCAACTATTACAAATCCATTCTTGGTATAGCCGCACAGCTATTGTCTATGGTTCTTATTGTCGCTATTGGTAAGCAATTTTTGCTGGATTATCACAATAAAATCAGTGAGAACATGGCAAGTCAGGAATTAGCCGTGATGTTAGTTATTTCTCTTTGCTTACTGTTTTTAGTGAACAAGGTTCCACCGATGATTTCAGGTTTAGTTTCTGGCGGTAATATCGGAACGATGGGGATTGGTTCATTCGGTGCAGGAGCCGCGATGGGGACAGTAATGACAGCAGCAAGTATGGGTGCTGCGGGGATGAAAATAGCAGGTGGTGCGATAGCAAGCGGGGCTGCTAATGCGACTAGTGGTATCAGTGCGATAAAGGCGGCTTTTGAGCAAGCACAAAGTAGCATGGCAGATGGAACAATGCCAAGTGGAGGAAGTAAGACAACACAAAATAGAAGTGGTGGGTCTAATACTGATTCAGGAGATTCACCTTTCAGTAAGGCCGGTGGTTTCGATAGCACGGATAGATCTTCTGTAAGCACCCAAAACCGTACTAAGGATGTAGATTCATCAATTCGTGATGATATGGCAGGGACAAATGCTGATAGGACCGAGTTTTCCGATAATGCTTTGTCAGGAAGTGATAAACACAGCATGAATCAATCAATGACTGATAATGATGAGGTTAACGACTTTGTTAATCGTAACAAATCAGATAAATAAGAGGCATTGAACATGAAACAGAGTAGCTTCTTGGTCGCATTCGATTTACTTGACCAGAATGCGGATTTAAATGCAAAAGTTTCTTATGAGCCGATTGATGTTGTGCTCGCGGAAGAAAAAGTAGATGCAACAGAAGAAATAGCTAATTTCATTAAAAAGCGTGAAATTAAAGCTAAACATGAGCAGTTTTGTAGTGAAATAGCGAGTAATGTGTTTGATGGGAAATCGGAAGATAGCCCATTTTCAATAGCCGCAGGGCTTATTAGCTAGTGTTTTTAAAGCACGCAGGCCAGTGATGGTGCACTGACCTGCATTTTCACAAACCACCTGGATATGAGGTGATATATGACAGCTCCACATAATACAGAAGTTCAAAGAACAATTCATCACGTAGCGAGCGAACTGGCAACGCTAGAGTTTATAAATCAAGATGCTGCACGCGAGATCTCACAAGTTGCCGAAGCGGTTGCCAACATGTTTACGGTGCTTTATTACCAGGCAGAAACTGGAGATGCAACAAAACAGGATTTTCAGGAAGCACAGGCTAAGCTTCAGGAAGTGTTGTTAACATTATGATTTGTCGATTTAAAGGCGGTAATTAGCCGCCTTTAAATCTGTTGAAGTAGTTAATTCTGTCGAAAATATTGATTTTTTCTTCTGGAGTTATGTTTCCAGCTTTTTCCGAGCTTATAAGTCATTGTTGGATAGTCATCCCGGGGAGTGGCCAGTTGCTTTCCTCTAGCAGAGCGTAGTCTTAACGGGTAATCTTTATACTCAAATTTGTGTAAAAAGTAGTAACCTTTCTCTTGTTTGGTACTGAAATTTTTGTGTATCCAACTGCGAAGGAAAGGGTAGTATTTCCATTCCCTTTTTATTCCAAAATAAGTTTCAGGGTTCTGATACTGCAATTTTATCTTTTTCATAGTGCTCCTAGGTTTCTTTAAGCTACCTAGAAGTGATCTTTTGCGTAGTAGTTCATATATCTTTTATCTTATTCACATTCTCATGAATGTAAACATTGTATTGTTTGAAGGAGGTGCGTATATAAATTCTTTTAGAAAGAATATTTTTCATAAATAGCTTTATTGATTTCCTTAGGGGAGTTTGTATGGCTTAATGTGTTTAATCTTATTTTTGTTCTTTTCATTTCTTATGCAGGATACTTACACTTCCATTTATGCTTATGTATTCGTGTCTAATTTTTAAATCAGACACGAATGGTCATTACGTTTCGTAAAACTTATTTATCTGCCAACTCTAATATTCTGTTAAACGGCTTACAATGTTCCTCGGACTTAGTACTGCACGTTAAAAACCCAAATGACTTCTTTGGAAGAGATTGATATCTGGCAACAAGATTAATTTTATTTATTTCGTTTTCATCTTTAAATTTTACATATGTGCCTGAATAGGATAAATGGTCATATAGATTAGATAAAGCAAGCTCATCGAGCAATAAATCTGTTATAATCGATTTATCTCGTTGATTTATCTTTGTTGTGCTACCAAAAAAAGCATTGTCACCAATATCTCTCCCATTAACAACATTAACTACTATCTGATTCCCTAATGTTACTTGTAGTTCCTCTTCTATTTTTCGAATAGCATCTTTGGTATAGAGAACAGTGCAAATATTAAGTGTTTCAAGCTCTAAAAATATATTAAATAGATTTGTATGATCTTCTTTAGTCAAATTAAAGTAGTTATCGCTTGGTCGGCTGCCTTCACCTTTTAAATAGAACTTTAAAGCTCTAATCACTTGAGACCCAGTAAGGACAAGATCTGTAATTAGGGTTACTTGCTTTGAGCTCTTGGTGAGAGAACGTGGTGTGAATGTGGCAACTTCTCTACCAATATCATTGTCTCGATAGAGGATTCTATGTGTGCCGTTGAAATCAGAAACTTCTTTGATCAAAAAGAGATTGCTGTTTGGCAAATCTAGTTCTTTTACTTTATCTCTAAACGACATTATCTCACTTTCTAACATGTATTCATGTGACCTAATCAGATTAATTAATGGCTGATGAAATTTTTGTGGCAGGTGGTGTAGCCAGTTTTTTAGTCTATTTTCCGCTTCTTGTATTGAAATGTCATTATGATGCCTAATTACAACTGAAGCATCATCGAAACCGCTTAATGAGGTTATATTTCCCTCCAACAACGTAATAGAAGGGTAGCTATGTTCAAACTTTTCCTCATTTATTATAACGTTGTAACGCTCTCGGAGAGTTGTATACATAACACTTAAACAATTTGCCAGTGAAATAATGTATACCGTTTCATCATTTTGGTAAGCGTAAATATGCTCAGATCCATTTATCAGAGCGAGATGTTTTATTTCGCATGATACGATCTCTTTCATTTTGGGGTTTATTATCAGTACATTCGTGAACGCATAACTTTGATTATCTATCTTTACGGTTCTTGATGAAGAGAAAGCGTTGGCTTGAGATAGTTTGAAATCTTTGAGTGTGATACTTTGTTTTTCAAGTTGGCTGTTGGAAATTAGTTCTTCAATTATCTTTGAGTAATTTAAGATATCTTCATGTAGATGAAAAGGTATAGTAATTAAAAGTTTTTTATTAATCTGAGAAATCGACTGCTGAATAGAAAATAACACAGATTGAAGATCTGAGTCGTCTATAGGCATGCTTTTTTCAACTATAAATATATGTTGACTCTTCACTTCATTATGAAAAGATGAATACTGTTTTGAAAATTTTTCAAGTCGAGATATTGAATCTAGATCTGAAAAATATATATAAAGAGACGTTGCTATTGCGACATCAAAGAAAAAATCAGAACTATCATATGCTTCATTTGTCATTTGAGAATAAAACTTAAGAAGGAATTGTACCTTATCAATATCAAGATCTAAGTTGTTAATATATTTTTCCTTTAAGTTCTTTATGGCAGTGTCACTTTTAGAGGTGTAAGACAAAAAGGAGGTAATGAAATTATCTATTGAATTTTCATATGAAGCGACAATTCCATGTTCATCATATGTTATAATTTTTGAATGATAACAGAACTCCTTGGAAAAAACTGAGACTGCATCTGATGTCATTACCCTATCAGGGCAGAACACACTAGGAATAGGCTCTCCGTCTTTTATAGTCTTAAGAAATTTGGTTAAGAGCTCAAGCCTAATATTTATTTCAACACTATTTATATAGTGACCAAATGTTGTTAACTTTTCTCTATCATAATCGACTATGATTTCAGAAAATCCGTTACTGTGCTCTAAGTCATCTTTATTAGAAGTAAACAATGAGCTAGGCTTTCTTATGAGAATTTTGTTATCTTTACGAAGAGTCGTTGTGTTATTTTCGATTATATTCCGTTCAAACCACTTTTTGTTTCCTTCAGGAAAAATGGAAACTCCATCATTGTCTATCAACCAATTATAGAATGTTGATTTTGTCTTGAGTTTTTTTAATTGGCTTGCAATCGTATCATTGTTCCATTCCCTATTTTCTATTGATAAATAGACTAATAGTGCATTATGATACTTTTCGAACACCTTTTTATCATCAGTAAGCCCTCTAAAAATATTGCCATCTACTATTGAGGAAATTATCCAGTTTGCTGTGGCGTTATTTATGTCAATTTTATCCAATTTATCCAACCAGTTTGAAAAAGGGAAATTATCGTTAGAACCAGCTAGTTCATTAAATGAAAATGCACAATATTTCCACATGGACTCAATTAGACTTGTGGAATGGCTCTCTGTAGAGACTGAGAATAAACAAAGTAGATAATAAAATTTCTTAGTTGTCATTGGATCTAAGATAGGTTTGTCAGTAATTGAGGTGGAGAAAGTGCTGTTTTTTTCTTCTACTGACATTTTCGCAAAGAATAAAGAAGCTATTTTTTTTAGGTCAACTTCGTTTTCATTGAAACAGAAAGCATAAATAACTTTGATAAAATCTTTTAACGATTTGATATTGTTTAAATATAGGTTCAAATGCAATATTAAATCATTTGTTGCGTTGACTTTACTATGGTCAGATATAGATCTTATTGCTGAAATGTAATGCTGTGGTAAAATATTAGTTACTTTCACATTTATGTTAAAGTTTGTAATCAAATAGGCTATATGCTCATGGACAATTCTTGAGTATGTAAGTTTAGGCTCAATTGTTTCAATGAGTTGCTTCAGCTTATTTCTATTGCTCTTATTTGTTTCAATTGCGTTTATAATACACGATGTCAATACTTCAGACTGTAATGTATCAAAGTTTTTTATTTCATGAATAATTTCCCATCCCTCATTCAACTCAAACAAAAAGTTAAATAAATTTTTGAATAAGCTTCCTCTTCCAATACGTTTTTCAAGGGCTGGAATAATCTGCTCTGTCTTGATACTATTTAATTCATCTACGCCATCAAGGTGTGAAAAAATGAACGATAGGTCTTCCTGACAAGAATCAGACTGAATAAGTGTTACAAACTCACTAATAGCATTATTTTTTTGTTTTTCACTGGATGTAATAAATGATTTTGATACTTGATCAACGGCATATTTAGATTGAGATCTATAATTATCAAATTTGTCTTGAAATGAAGATATCTTCGAAACTACCGTTTTTTCACTATTGAGAGTCAGATTTAAGAGTTCTAATTCACTACAAAGCTCATTTCGGAGTTTCTCTGCTTCATCTTTTGATTTTGTAATAAAAAATATGTCATCAACATATCTTTCATACAATATTATTTCATTTTTTGCTAATTTTTTTTTAAAGCTTATGTCTATTTCAGATAAGTAAAGTTCTGCAAAAAAACGGGCATAGGCTGGCCCTTGAGGTAATC
Organism: Providencia sp. PROV208; assembly: GCF_028479465.1. NCBI lineage: Bacteria > Pseudomonadati > Pseudomonadota > Gammaproteobacteria > Enterobacterales > Morganellaceae > Providencia > Providencia sp. PROV208. The sequence goes on from NZ_JAMPNS010000015.1 coordinate 97,414, forward strand.
CTTTATTATCACCAACAATTTCCTGTGTCATATTGAAAATGGCAGTTAAGCATTCTATGTACCTTTTGTTTGTTTCAGGCCTCATTGACTCTATTTTATCTTTTATCACAGAGTTACCATCACCTAGTAATAGCCTTTTAAGTCTGTCATGTGAAATGTTGTCATAAAAGCCTTTTATATCTGTTTTAACAATATAAAAATCCTTATACACTTCATTTTCAATGGCATCTGTGATGTTAGAAATGAATTTCAACCATAGGTATAGCCATGGTTTAAATATATATCCTCCGTTAAACCCTTTGTTAATCTGATATCCATGAGAATTATTATCTGTTTTAATATCAAAGTAGTATGCAATTTGCTTAAGAATACAAGAAGTAATTACTCTCGCACTTGAGTTTAATGTAATAAGTTCACGAGTTTTTCCTTCCTCATTCCTTACATGTTTATAGTAGTCCCAGTTTTTTGAGCCTTTTATAAACTCATCCATCTCTGTTAGGAATTCGCTATTATCTTTTGAAGAAAGCTCTTCAACTACTATCTTGGCTTGAACTTCATCATTCAGGAATAGATAGTTAAGCTCAGCAATTCTTGTAATTTCTATGTCATTATTTGAAAATTCAAAATTAGCTTCTGTATATTCAAGAAATTTAGGAATACAATTTTTAAGTAGTTCCTCAATTGAAAGCGTACCATTGAATTTACAAGATAGTGTGCTTTCTATTTTATCTTGGGTAGGGAAGTTAAAATTCTTTAGAACTTGTATTGCTGATTTAGTTATATTTTCATTATAATTATTTTGCTTGCTAAATATTTCGTGCAAAATAATATTGCTTAAATCTGGTTCGCCTTTACATTCTAGGTTGCACAACAAACCTACTATTAATACCCGCTCTTTGTGTGTCAGATTTTTTCCGTGTTCAATTTTTTGAGATAGCTTTTTAAGTGGTTCTACCTCATTCCATAAATCCAATAGATCTTGTAGATTGAATGCATTTTTTTGAACTTTAATGCTTTTTATTCTGTTTGTCTGGATATTTTCTGGTTCATAGTTGTCAAAAAAAGTCCCAAGTGATTTCTCTAATGCAGTTCTGCTGGTTGAGGTATGTTCTTCTAAAATACTTATGTTATCAGCTAGCATTGCGTCAGATAATATACTGACTTTCTGGACGTTATTAATTTCAGCTAAGTTACGCAAAAGGTAAGAGTAGCAACCAGATTTTTTGTGCTTAGATAACGGTATTTTTACACCAAGTCCAACACCTCCTGTTGGTGTTGCCGAATGGGGGAATAGATCAACACCAATTAAACTGCTATCAAAATTTAAACCAGCATCTTGTAAGATCGCCTGTTGTATATCATATCCAGTTTTGTATTTTACTGCTTCATCAAAAGTAATCCAGATATGGAAACCTCGGTTCCCTGAATATTCAAGAAGGAATGGAATTCCACGCTGTTCGAGTGTTTGGTAAAAGATATTAACTGCTCTCTTTAGTTCTTTATCTCCTTGAGAAGCTAAGCCTGAATCGATACATGACTTCAAAATATCAAAATCGAAGCATATCCATTTTATTGTTAAATCATTGTTTTTTTGGTATATTGCTATTGATTTTTGATCGAGTAGGACTTGCTTAATAAGTTCAGGGGTGACAACTCCTGCTTTTTTTCTGTATGTACCATCATCTTGCTGGTCTACATGATGACTTTGGTCAGTAGCCAATAGATCTGTAATTAATTCTCCATATCTTTCGTACATTTTTATTGGCTCCGCTGGTTCAATATTTTATTAGCTTTGATTGGTGATACTCTGATATACATGTGACATCTCATGTGCAAACAACATCATACACATTCATTACTATTACTGAAATATAAGTGAGTTGGTTGTTCATACAAGTGTATCCGATCTTAAAATAAGTTCGAGTAAAAATACTAACTGATTACTAATTGAATTCATTTAAATGTGGACCCCATAAAAAATAATACTTTGTTTTAAAATGATTTTTTCTATGAACGACTTTATTGGTAAAGGCAGGATCGTGATAGTCTGCCTCTTTTACGATTGATGCCTTTAACCTTTCAGCTGTCGAATAGGTAGGTGAAGTCTAATGACTTTGTTCATAATGAAGCAGGATCGTTTCTGGTATTGTTGCATCACTTAGAACAACAATATGATTTTTGGGTGAGATTTGTGTTGTAAGAACGCTGAATTGACTCAGTTCAGGTTGAGTCAAGAGCAACTGAGACAGTTTCAGTTAATAAGAAACCAATAAAATCCCATACGTGGTATTTTTCTTGGTATTAAGATGTGGTGACTTTTAAAGTGTTTGATATCTAATGATAAAATTATTCTATTAATATTAGAGTGGGAATGATTTAGCTATTATCGATAGCGATTTTTAGAAATCATTAATGTTAAAGGCATCAGTTACTTACTGGTGCCTTTTTGTTTTTTTAAATATAAAACAGTTTTATTAACTAAGCTGGTCAAATATCCAGCCTCAAATTTTTACTTATCTCATCAGCCAATGTCGTCGGAACTTCCCACTCCTTGGCGAGATCATTCCATTGTGAAACTGCATCGATAGTTTCATCGATAATATTATCGATTTTTTGTTTGTTAAATGCTGGGCTGAGCTTGATTAAAGAATAAAAATCGTCGCGGCTAAAATCATCTCTTTTCCCATTTAAACTCATCCAATGGCTATTTACCCACTTGCTGCCAGGCTTATAACTATAAGCAAGATCGTATGCAGGCGCTAAAATCCATTTATTATCTTTAAGCATAAATGCAAAGTTTTTCGAATGGTCATCATGATTACGAGCGATAATATTAAATGCCATACGCCTCAATAATTGGTAAGCGTCATTTGCAGATAATCTCAGTTCGCGCGCTATACCAAATAGTTCTGCATAAGAAAATGAGCCTGGCTTTTTATAATCCACATGGGCTAGCCCGTTTAAGGTTTGTACATGAATTTTTTGATTACCAATGCGATCAAAACGCTGAGTAATAAAATGCCGTCTAGCACCTTCATCTAATAAATGGCAGGGCATCATATCTACACCGCTCTGTCTTGCCATCAGGTGATAAACATATTCCATTGCCCCGTAGCCTAGGGGATCTCCAAACGTTTCTTGGTTTTTATTATGCTCACTGACGCCATCAAATTTCATTAAATAATGCGTGAAGTTATCCGGAATATCAGATTGACCTGATCGAACTTGGGTAAAGTCTTGGTTAAAGGCAAGCACAGCCTTAGGTCTTGCTCCACCTGCACTCATTCCGACAGAAAGTAGTTCAATCATGGCAGCCGAATCTTCTTGGTGATTACGATTTAATTCCAAATGAAAATCGCCACGTAAATCGAGAACCTCCTGTGCGATAGCAACAAGAGATTCAATCTGAATGTCGGATTGCTTATTACCGGAATGAAGTTTTGTAGCAGGGATGTACTCTAGTGCGCCCATTCCGCGTTTTCCCGTGTATTGCAGGCGCTGCAAAGGTGTAATGCTGTCAACGGATTTACCTTGGCTCGAAACCCAAGCATTCATGACTGCGTTACCAAAATCATCGGGCAGAGAATCGGCAATTAACCCTGGTAGCCCTTTGAATGTCTGATAATCGAGCTCAGGAAAACGATAAATATGCGGAGATAAAGGCATCTTTAACGGAGAAAGCTGGATGCCTTTTTTAATAAATTCAGGAGTGTATTCAAACGCGCCAAGACCCGTAGAGGAATCAAAGCTTAATGCACCAATACTGTCACTTTGGTAGCACACTTCGATGACTTCCATTACCATTCTAATTCTTCCTCTTCAATATCAGTACGTTGTCCAGATGCACGTTGACGTTTTTTTCCTTGTAGCTTCATCAGCTGAATAGGGGATATTGGCTGTGGAGGTAAAAATAAATCTAATTGTTCAGTTAGGTTGAGTGCCATCATGATGGCAATAAACATTTCTAGCTGGGCATGACCTTTTTCTGCGGCCATGATTGTTTTGCGTGAGACACCAACAAATTGCGCTAATTCAGCTTGGGTTAAATTTTGATTGAGTCTCGCTTGCTTTAGACGTTCACCTATTTGCTCTGCATAAGCTAAAGCGGATTTTATCTTGGTCATAATGTCCCCCAATTTGGACATAGTATGCAATATTACACTTTAATGTATCAAATATAGGACTTTATAATGCACTAGTCAAATGTGTTATTAAGTCCTATATTATGGACCTAATGTGTTTTTATCGCCTTAAAGTCCATAAATTGGGACTTTGCTATGTTTTTATTATTTTCATTTTGGATGGAACGCTCACGGGGAGATGATGGCCGATAAAATCAAAATAGACGTATAGAAAATAACTAAAAATTCATAAAATGTGATTTTTTATTCAAAATATCCCAATTATCACTTGTTCAATTAATTCAGCTTGTTATTATCAGCAGCCTATATACATAGAAGGTATATGTTCACTCCCCGTAATCATAATAATAAAGGTGAGGGGAAACTCACTGAACCATGGCTAAGGATAAAAACGTGTCATTTCGTCTTAGATATCTTGCTCTTTTGCCTTTGCTGGTTGCGACAGCCTGCCAGCAACCCGCGAAAACCAACATCATTGAAACCTCATCAGCACAAGTTCAACCCGCGATCATTAATAATTCGTGGATAGAAATTTCGCACAGTGCGTTGGATTACAATATCAAGAAAGTGCAAACATTATTGGGTGATAAAGCGGGGTTGTGCGCTGTTTTAAAAGGGGATGCCTATGGGCATGATTTGACACTCGTCACACCAGTGATGATTGAGAATAATGTCCAATGCATTGGATTAACGAGTAATACAGAGTTTAAGCAGGTTCGTGATTTAGGCTTTAAAGGTCGTTTAATGCGAGTGCGTAACGCCACCGAGAAAGAAATGGCTCAAGCGACGGAATTTCATGTAGAAGAACTCATTGGTAACTTGGATATGGCGCAGCGCTTAAATGCGATTGGGGCGAAACAAAACACCATTATTCCTATTCATCTTGCATTGAATTCAGCCGGTATGTCGCGCAATGGATTAGAGGTTAGCAATGCTGAGGGATTACAACAAGCTAAGCTAATTTCGCAGTTACCAAATTTAAAGATTGTCGGGATTATGTCGCATTACCCAGAAGAAGATGAAGCGCAAATTAGACAGGATCTGGCTAAGTTTAAAAAACAGTCTCAACAAGTGTTAAAGATGACAGGGCTAAAGCGTGAGGACGTGACACTGCATGTGGCGAATACTTATGCAACATTAACGGTACCGGAATCGTGGTTAGATATGGTACGTGTTGGTGGCATTTTTTATGGTGACACTGTTGCGACCAAAGATTACAAACGTGTCATGACGTTTAAATCAAATATTGCGGCTGTTAATCATTATCCGAAAGGAAATACAGTGGGTTATGATAGAACTTACACTTTGAAGCGTGACTCAGTGTTAGCCAATATACCTGTCGGCTATGCGGATGGATATCGTCGTGTCTTCAGTAATGCTGGCCATGTATTGATTAATGGTCAACGTGTGCCGGTTCTTGGGAAAACATCCATGAATACCGTAATGGTAGACATTACTGACCTTAAAAATGTTCAGCCAGGGGATGAGGTTGTCTTTTTTGGTAAACAAGGCAATGGAGAAATTACCGCTGAGGAAGTTGAAGAGATTAGCGGTGCTTTGTTTACAGAAATGTCCATTTTGTGGGGAGCCACAAACAAGCGGATTCTTGTGAATTAAGGCATTTTATCTGAACTTAAACCCGTCCATGTGGCGGGTTTTTTTATGTATATGGAGGTATCAGAATAATTGCAATTTACTATGACGATCCGATAAGTGCGGTTTAACAGAATTGTTATCGAATCATGAGTAGGGATATGTTAGCTTGGAGATAACCTTTTCAATCTGAATAATGTCAGAAGGCAAATAGAAGAATTAGAAGGATATTCTATGTATCAAGTTGATTTACATGCTCATACTATCGCCAGCACCCATGCATTTAGCACTGTTAATGAATACTTTGCAGAAGCCGCCGCTCGTGGCATGAAACTATTTGCGATTACTGACCATGGCCCAGAGATGCAAGATGCTCCACATGAGTGGCACTTTGGGAATATGCCAATATTGCCACGCATTGTGGGCGGTGTTGGTTTGCTCTATGGGATTGAAGCAAATATTAAGAATAAGTTAGGTGAGACAGACTGCAATGAAAAGATAGCTCGTCACCTAGATATTATATTAGCGGGTTTCCATGAGCCTGTTTTAGAACCACAAAGTTTAGAAGAGAATACTGAAGCGATGATCGCCACTATTCGTAGCGGAAAAGTGCAAATTATTACTCATCCTGGTAATCCCAAATATCCTATTGATATTAAAGCCGTTGCCCAAGCAGCCAAAGAGTGCAACGTGGCACTAGAGATGAACAACTCCTCTTTCTTGCATTCAAGAGCGGGTAGTAAGAAAAACTGCATAGAAATTGCTAAAGCGGTGAAAGAAGCAGGTGGTTGGGTTGCATTAGGCTCAGATTCTCATCATGTTAGCTATTTAGGGCGTTTTGATGAAGTGATTGAAATGCTGAAATCGATCGATTTTCCGGAATCTCGAATTTTGAATACCACGCCACGTCGTGTTTTAGACTTTTTAGAAGCTCATGGGCGTAAGCCTATTCCTGAGTTTGCCCATTTTTAATTTTAAAATTTAAATTATCCGTTTAAAAGCCATTCAAGATTGAATGGCTTTTTTACTTGAAGTAAGCAAAAAAAGTTCTCTTTAGATAAAAATAAAAGTCAGTACATCTTAAAAAAAGAAACTTTATTAAATTAGTAAGATAAAAAGTGAGTTTTTAAAATAAAAACGAAGAAAAAATAGATATCAAATAAATTGGAATGAAGATGATCTTTAAAACCAAAAAATTAACATCAAGATTATCTTTAATTTATCTATTTGATATTTATTAATAAATTAACTTCGCAGTAAATCAAATAAAGATTGAAAATTAACCTATGAAAGTAAATGGAATATCAACAAAATTAAAATATTTATTCATTAAAATAACCTATAAAAAATTTAAGAATCTTTAATATTCTCCTATTGCGAAATGATCTACAGATATGATTTATTAGTGTGGCAAGAACATCCTTGCTTAATAAATTAATCTTAAGGTACTTAGTATGAAAAAGTTATTAGCAATCGCAACTGTATTGTCATTAGCTGTTTCTGGTGCTGCATTAGCAAATACAACAACTAAAACTGAGCCAGTAGCGCCAATTGCTGCCGCTCATCACTCAGCGAAAGCTCATCACGCAAAAGTGAAAACTGAGAAAAAAGTGAGTGCAACTAAAGATAAAAGTGCCGAAAAAGCCATTTAAATTTTTAGCTACACCAAAATATAAGTTTTATATCAATGACTCGTTAGTTTGAATTTAAATAAGGCGTTCAAAATGAAAAAATTATTAGCAATCGCGACTGTTCTGTCATTAACTGTTTCTGGTGCCGCACTAGCAAATACCACTGCGAAAACTGAACATGTAAACCATGGTGTGAAAACTCACGAAGTTGCCAAAGCAGAACACAGTAAAAAAGAACTTAAAAAGAGTGAAGTCAAACAAACTGGTGAAGTAAAAGCGCCAGAAGCGACTAAAGCAGGTAAATAAGTTCGCTTTACTCCTCTAGATTACGTCACGGTGCCATGGGGGTATAATTCCATGGCGCTGCTTGACCGCTTATATGGTATACTGCGCATTATTTTTAAATCAGTGTAACCGTATGAATTATCAATGTCCCCTGTGTTTTAAACCTCTCAATTTAATTAACAGTAGCTATCGTTGTGAAGCAAACCACCAGTTTGATTGCGCCAAAGAGGGTTATGTTAATTTACTTCCAGTGCAACATAAGCGTTCGAAAGATCCGGGCGATAGTTTAGAGATGATGGTATCGCGCCGACAATTTTTAGATGCCGGGCATTATCAACCTATGCGCGATAAAGTCGCGGAAAAACTTGCACAATATTTACCTGAAAATAGCCAAAGCATACTCGATATTGGGTGTGGGGAAGGGTATTACACTGATTATTTTTTACAGTCATTGTTAGCGGCATCCAAGCCCATCAACATGTATGGGCTCGATGTTTCGAAGGTCGCGATCCGTTTTGCTGCTAAGCGGTACAAATCAGTCAATTTTTGTGTCGCATCGAGTCATCGTTTACCTTTTGCTGATGCCAGCATCTGTGGAATTATTCGTATTTACGCACCCTGTAAAGCACAAGAGCTCAGTCGCGTATTAATGTCTATGGGCATCTTAATTACCGTGACGCCCGCAGCAGAACATCTGCAAGAATTAAAAGCCTTGATTTATGATGAAGTGAAATTACATCCGGCAAAAGAGGAAGATCTTCCTGATTTCAAACTGATTGATGAAACGCGTTTAAATTACGCGATGAGTTTGGCTGGAGAAGAGGCATTTGCATTACTTGAGATGACGCCATTTGCATGGAGAGCGTCTGAAGAAGTGAAACAGCAATTAAAACAATCAGAAATTAAAGCGTATACCGCAGATTTTTTGATTCGAGTTTATCAATATCAACCATAAACTCACGGTGAAACTTTTGAACGATCCCCCTGAACAAGTCAGGGGGATATCGAATATTACGGTGCGTACATAAACAATTCGAGATGTTCAAAAAGGATATTGAAGCCAATCGCGATAAGTACCAAACCACCTAATATTTCTGCTTTTTTTCCTAGTAGTGGACCCACGTAACGTCCAATCATCATACCGATCGTCGCCATAATCATGGTGGTTAAACCAATGGTCATTGCTGTATGGACAATATCGACTTGTAAGAAAGCTAAACCTAAACCAATCGCCATTGCATCGAGGCTGGTGGCTATCGCGGATAACACAAGGTTTCCTGCACTATGACTTGATGGTTTATCGCAGCAGTCTTCATCTTTCGTCGTCAGACTTTGCCAGATCATACGACCGCCAAGGATGAATAGTAGGGCAAAGGCAATCCAGTGATCCCAACGGATCACATACTGGCTAGCTAAAATACCGATTCCCCAGCCAATGATTGGCGTAATGGCTTCGATAAAACCAAAGATAAATCCAGTACGGAGAATTTCACGAAAACGGGGTTTATGGAGTACTGCACCTTTGCAGATAGCGACAGCAAAAGCATCCATGGATAGTGCGAAGGCGAGGATGAGAGTGGCGTAAAAGCTCATAACAATAATCTCGGTTGGGTGTTTCCATATACACATAAATTACCCCCAACCAAAAGGCGTATTTATGTGTCTATGGTCTTGCCAACCAATAAATGGCATCCGCACCACGTTTAAAAACAAACGAGTATGTTGATACGGATTTTCTGGAAAGAATATATTTCCAGAACAGGCTACTCCCCAATGACGTGGGACGAAAGATATCATAGATTTTAATAAAGGCAAAATATTAATTATTAATAATGATTTCTGCAAATGATAATAATTTTCATTTTCGATATTAACAAAATTAAGGTTAATTAAACATTTAATTAACCTTAATATTTATACCAATATATAAAGTAGTTATTTGTGATTAATGAAGAAATCATAAATCTTTTGTAAATCATCAAGATGGTTGACTTGAACATGGATTTTCTTTTGCTCCAATCCAATCATTAAAATACCATCTTCAGATAAATTCATTGTTTTAATTCGCTCATATAAAATAAATGTATTGGCGAAATAAAAACCGGTTTGTTTAAAAAATACTTTCGGACGACGAATAAAGGCTAAATAAATAGCCATAAAAATAGTAATCATTAATAAATAAGTGGTTAATAAATTACCATGTCGAGCAATGTTTGTATAAATGACGATGCAAATGAGAACAATAAAAATGATGGCATCGGCTCTGTGTTTACGTTTTAAGTTAACTTTTAATAGAGTTTTGCCCTTCAGAATTCCTTGGATAAATTCATCATAGATTGCGTATACAAGCATGATCAAAATGATAATAGCTAAAATTGCATCATTTAAGGTCATTTGAGTACCCATGACTAAGTGGACGAGCTATCAAGCTTAAAAGTAAAAAAGGGAGGCTGCAACCTCCCTTTCTTGATATTGAATAGAAATTATGGCGCTAAGAAGTTTAACCAAGCACCAAGGATACCTAAACCGAAGAAGCCGATAATAATCCATAAAGCGTTCACTTTACGGCGTAACAGCCACATACAGGCGAAGGTAAGTAACAGAGGCACCAAGCCAGGCATTAATTGGTCAAGGATCATCTGAACGGTAGTGATGTCTTCAACACCTGTAGTTTGGTTTTTGATCCGCGAAACTTCGAGTGGAATATTGACATGAGTCCATTTATTGACCAATGCCCCCATAACGAACAGACCGAGAATTGACGCCCCCTCCGTCAGTTTTTGCAGGAACCCACCACCAATATCCTGAACAATATCAATCCCTTTTTTATAGCCATAGGCAACACCATAGTAAAGTGTCAGCAAACGGACTAAGTTAAAAAGAACAAAGAATAGCAGCGGCCCTAATAGGCTACCTGTCATTGCGATACCCGCACCCAATGCAGCAAACACGGGACGCACGGTTCCCCAGAAAATAGGGTCACCGACACCCGCTAATGGTCCCATCAAACCGACTTTAATACCGTTGATAGCACCGTCATCGATATCTGCACCGTTAGCGCGTTCTTCTTCCATAGCCATTGTGACACCTAAAATAGGCGCGGCAACGTAAGGATGAGTATTAAAAAACTCTAGGTGACGTTTAATCGCTTGTTTACGATCATCATTGTTGTCTGGATACAAACGACGAATAACAGGAACCATTGAATAGCAAAAGCCTAAGGCTTGCATACGTTCAAAGTTCCATGAACCTTGTAATAAGTTAGAGCGTAGAAATACGCCGCGAATATCGCTTTGAGTTAACCGCTTTTCGGTTGGTTTTGTGATATCGACCATTATTGCATTCCTCCTAGTCCAGCTCATTGTCGAGGTTGTTATTGCTGTTTTGTGTGACAACAACCTGAGATTTGTTGTATTTAGGGCTGAGTTGGATATATAGGATAGCCATCACAGTTCCAATCACACCAAGCGCAACAAGGTTAAAGTTAGTGAATGCTGCAGTGACGAAACCTAAATAGAAGAACGGCATGAGGTAGCCAGCGCGCATCATGTTAATAACCATCGCATAACCCACAACAACAATCATACCACCCGCAATATTCAGACCGTCAGTAACAACCTGAGGGATGGAATCCAGCATCTGTTGTACTTCTGATGTCCCGACTGAGACAGCAACAATGAGAGCCGGAATGGCGATACGCATTGCTTGAAGTAATAATGCAGAAATATGAATAAAGCCAATCGCGGATAAATTACCATTGAGCGCAGCACGGTCAGCAGCATGTTGGAATGCAACAGTAACTGTACGTACAATAATGGTGAGGACTTGACCCGCAGCAGCTAATGGTATCGCGATTGCAATACCCGCGCCGATACTTTGACCACCTGCGATAACCAGAATGGTTGAAATGATGGAGGCTAATGCTGCATCAGGGGCAACCGCCGCACCGATGTTCATCCAACCTAACGCGATCATTTCCAGCGTACCACCGATAATAATACCGGTTTTCATATCACCCAGAACAATACCAATAAGCGTACAGGCAATGAGAGGGCGGTGGAACTGGAATTCATCGAGGATTGATCCCATACCGGCGATACAAGCCACAACGAAGACCATTACTATTTGAACAACGGTAAGTTCCATTGTTTAATCTCCTGTAACCAACAAGTTTTTAAGACTGTTTTTGAGTAACGGTTCAATATGAACTAATTTCTAAAACATTATTTTTTGAGTTTATTAATTAAATCCATCATGTGGACTTTACTGTCTGAAGCAACTTTACGGACTTCTAACTCAATATTTTTGTCATTCAAATACTTAAATGCATCGATATCTTTTTGGTTAATTGATACGGCATTGGTGACCATGGTTTTTCCTTCGGTATAAGCCATTCCACCGATATTGACCGAGTCAATTTCAACGCCTTGTTCAACAATGCGTTGTACGTCTGTTGGATTAGTAAATAACAGCATGACACGCTCACCCGAGTATTTCGGGTTGTTGTAAACGCGGACACATTTATCTACGTCAACAACGTGGGCGGTGACACCAGGAGGGGCAACTTGCTTCAGTAGCGTGGAACGTACAGTGTCTTTTGCCACTTCGTCACTGACCACGATAATGCGTTTAACTCGCATCTCTTTGGTCCAGCGCGTCGCGACTTGACCGTGGATTAAACGGTCATCAACACGGGCTAAAGCAATGATCATATGTTCACCTGGACCGGCAATAACAGGTTGTGGAGCAGGTGTGTTGACGGCTTTAGGTGCGGATGCTTCTGCAACAACTTCTTTAAACTTGAATGGACGGATGCCACCGCGACCTGTTTCGAGTGCGACAGTGATCAGCTCATCCATGGATGGGTTATCATCGCGGCACATGAAGGTCTCGACGAGCATTGGGACATTTACGCCTGTAATGATTTCGTAATTGTCATGCTCATTGGCAATGCGTGTAGCAGCATTAAATGGACTACCTCCCCACGTATCAACAAGAAATAGCACACCAGCTGAGGTATCAAGAGTGGTCAGCTTTTGTGTGTATTTATCGAATAGCGTGTCAGCATTTTCCCCAGGGACAAAGTCAATAAACGAGACGTTTTCTTGCTCGCCTATTAACATCTCGGTGGTTCGGAGTAGCTGTTCGGCAGCAACTCCGTGGGTACCAATCATAATAGCTATACTCACTATTTTTCCCTCTTAACAGATAAATCGAAACATCATTGACGATAGAATAGAAGTTAGAAACCGAACTTCTTCTCTATGTGTTTCCCCTGCACCTTAAATAGTAGCTGAATAAATTCAAACTAAGTGGCTAGCTAATAATTAGTTAAGTGCAATTATTAGCTGAATGGTCAGTCCAATCATATCACTAGGATTAATCTAAAAAACTTGTTTCGCGTCAGAAAAATAAAAACCGATCCAAATATTACTGATAAATAAACCTATAAATCTGAAAATATAATATTATTCAGATAATAAATCTTTATTTTGTTCAACCAGTGATACATTGCTTTGTTATCGGTAACAAAAAAGAGACTTTTTTAGAGGGTAATTGTTAGAATTGAATGAATAGTGAGCAAATTTAGTCTGAGGGATAGAATCTTCAGTAATAAAAGGACGAAAGTATAGATTCAAAAATAAGAGAAAAGGCGATAAAAACAGACAAAGCAAAACAACCATAAACGATAAAAATCGAAAGCTGAAACGAGCAAAGCTGATAGAGAGAGACAGAATGGTGGTAGGGAGTCGTAAGGGCAATTAACTTAATTAAATAAATTAAATAAGGGGGAGGTAAAGTGAGGAAAAATTTCCCTCTTCATGATGCATAATACGCCATGAAGAGGGAGGGTCTACGTACTAATAATTAATCACATTGGACTTTGATTGCTAAACCACCGCGAGAGGTTTCACGGTACTTCGCATTCATATCTTTACCGGTTTCGTACATAGTTTCGATGACTTTATCCAGTGAAACGCGAGGTTCGCTGGTTCGGCGTAAAGCCATTCGTGCTGCGTTAACAGCTTTAACAGAAGCGATGGCATTACGTTCGATACAAGGTACTTGAACTTGTCCTGCAACAGGATCACAGGTTAAACCTAAATTATGTTCCATACCAATTTCGGCAGCAATACACACTTGTTCTGGGCTTGCGCCAAATAATTCGGCGAGACCAGCTGCTGCCATAGAACACGCCACACCAACTTCACCTTGGCAACCGACTTCAGCGCCGGAGATAGAAGCATTCATTTTGTAGAGAATACCAATTGCACCGGAGGCTAAGAAATAACGCAAATACAGTTCAGGGGTGACAGGTTCAATACTGTGGTTATAGTAAGCCAGCACTGCCGGAACAATACCACAAGCACCATTAGTTGGTGCAGTCACGACGCGCCCACCCGCTGCGTTTTCTTCGTTAACGGCTAATGCATACATGTTGATCAAATCAACGATGTTCATGGGGTCGTTCGACAGTTTGCTAGCAGAGGTAACTAAACGGTTAAGTGCTGGCGCACGGCGTGGTACACGCAGTGGACCCGGTAGAATGCCTTCGGTGTTAAGACCGCGTTCAATACACGCTTGCATGGTTTTCCATACATCAGCAAAGTAAGCATCAATTTCTTCACGTGGATGTAAATCCAACTCGTTTTTCATCATCAAGCTAGAAATGGACAAACCTGATTCTTTACATTTTAGCAGTAACTCAGCAGCCGAGTTGAATGGATAAGAAACGGGTTTGCTGTCTAATGCCGTTTGACCAAAATGCTCTTCATCAACAATGAAACCACCACCGATGGAATAGTAGGTTTTGGTATAAATTTCTTTATCGCCAGCGAAGGCGTGGATAGTCATTCCGTTTTCATGTAACGGTAAGTTATCTTGACGGAAATTCATGCCACCTTCACGTGGAAATTCAACAGTACGGGTACCATTTGCTAATGGTAACTTTTCTGTTTCTTCCACATTTTTGATAAAAGATGGGATTGATTCGATGTCAACGGTAGCAGGAAGGTTACCTGCTAAACCCATAATAATGGCGATATCGGTATGGTGACCTTTACCTGTTAAGGATAAAGAGCCATAAACGTCTACTGCGACACGGGTGACGGATGGTAATAATTGCTTATTGACCAAATCATCGACAAATTCTTTCCCAGCTTTCATCGGACCAACTGTATGAGAGCTTGAAGGGCCAATGCCCACTTTAAACATGTCGAAAACGCTTATCACGCAGGACTCCTTAAACAAAAGATGAAGATATAGTGATTTATTTTAAAGGGCGCTACTTTACTGTTATTTCGTAGTGTTAACCAGTAAGTTTAAAGTATTTTTTGAAATAAGGTAGTTACATAAGGTGGATTGGTTATAAATAGCACTAATTGTATTTTAGGCAATGGAAAAATAATTGAATAAAAGGATTATTCGCTGTGAAAATTAATCCAGCTGTAAGGCAAGTTGGTGCAGGATGGATGCTGTTAAACCCCAAACTAAATGGTTGTTATACCAGTAAAAAAAGACACGTTTCTCACGACCAGAGCGATTGATATCCACATATTTATGTTTCTGTAGAGATAGCGCATCAAACAGCGGGATCTCAAAGATAGACGAAACCTCGCTTGGATTCGCTTGATAGCGAATATTATCGGGCACGAGTCCAACAATCGGGGTTACTTGATAACCGCCAATGCTGGTAATCGGAGCGAGCTGCCCTAAAACTTGCACTTTTTCAGGCGGCATGGCGACCTCTTCGTAGGCTTCTCGTAGCGCCGTGGCAATTAAATTTGAATCTTCAGGGTCACGTGAACCACCGGGGAAGGCGACTTGCCCTGCATGAGAACGCAAGAGAGGCGAGCGCTGAGTTAGTAACAATGTTGGATTGGATTTGTTGATAATCGGCAAGAGCACAGCAGCCGCTTTACCCGCCGATGTGGCGGGTTGGCGTGAGAGGGGAAGTGTCAATTGAAAACGGTTAATAAAGCTATTCAGCTCAGTCATCGTTATCCAGTTTTCCTAGTATTGGCAAAATTAAACGTAATTTGTCAAAAGTCTCTTGATACTCTTTATCAGCTTGACTGTCAGCAACAATTCCACCGCCTGCCCAGCAATAAATCTGTTTTTTATCAGTAAGTAGGGTACGGATTGTAATATTCGTATCCATATTGCCACAGAAACTAATATAGCCTATTGCACCACAATATCCATGTCGACGATTCGGTTCAAGCTCTTCAATAATCTGCATAGCACGAATTTTGGGTGCTCCCGTAATTGAACCGCCAGGGAAACATGCGCGAAGTAAATCGGTAGCTTGGTATTGAGTCTCTAATGTCGCCGTAATCGTGCTGACAAGATGATGAACGGCAGGGAATGGCTCTACTTTAAAGAGTTCAGGCACGCGCACAGTACCGGGTTTTGCGACGCGTCCAATGTCATTACGTAGTAAGTCTACAATCATCAAGTTTTCAGCACGATCTTTCGATGAGTTTGCTAACTTTTCAGCTTGGAGCTGATCTTCTTCTGGAGAATCAAGTCGAGGTAATGTTCCTTTAATGGGGCGTGTTTGAATCTCACCTTTTTCTAATAGAATAAAGCGTTCAGGTGAAATGCTGATAATAGCATTATCAGGCAAGCGAATGAACGAGGAGAATGGCGCGCGGTTATGTTGATTCAGCGTTAGAAAAGCATCCCATTCATTACCTTTATATTTAGCTTTAAAGCGCTGTGCAAGGTTGATTTGGTAGCAATCACCTTCGCGTAAGTATTGGTGAATTCGGGCAATATTTTCATGGTATTGCTCTTCAGTCATGTTGGCATGCCACGGCGATGTTAGTGCAAAGGGCGCTTTACGTGACGTTTTCTGCGCCTGCAACCAGGCTAACCGCTGCTCGACATCTTGATGACTAAACAACGTCACACATTGTTCATGATGGTCGACAATTAAACCCCATAAATAAATACCGACTGCCATATCAGGAAACCTCAGTTCAGTTGTGGCGAGTTCAGGCAATTTTTCGATGCGGCGACCGAGATCATAACTCCAAATACCCATAGCGCCACCTTGGAATGGCAAGTGCTCATCCATGCATTTTGCTTCGGGGTATTGATCAATTTGCTGTTGTAAAAGGGCGAAAGGGTCCTGTTCCGAATATTGTATGGGTTGGTTTTGTATTTGAATTTCGGTTTGAGGACCACGGGTTAGTAGGGTTGCGACCGGATCGGCGACAATCATATCATAGCGATTGTGTGAGTGCTCAGCCTGACCTGAGTGGAGTAGCATTGCCCACGGTTGGTGTGATAACGGTGCAAAATAATCTAATGCCGCATTTGGGCTGTAAGGAAGTTGTATTTTATTAATAGCCATATCAATCAATTAATATCGGATTCTACAGTGAATGATGCCAGATTACCATATAATCTTACCTTATTAAGGTAAGAGCTGTTAAAATTTGCTGAAAATCCTAATGTATAAAATAAGTCCACAATTTAAAGAGGTTGATGATGTTTTCAGGTATGCCAGCACTTTCCCATGAAGAGCAACAAGAAGCCGTTGAGCGTATTCACCAATTGATGGCAGATGGCATGAGTAGTGGAGAGGCGATTGCGCTGGTAGCGCACGAAATCAGAGAAAAATACCAAGATAAAGAGCAAATTGTTGCTCGATTCGATGATGAAAATTAATAATCGGTAAACATACTATTAACATTTAAAAATATTTCTGATAAATTCATATCGGTTAAGTCATTTTGCTCATAGGTTTTATTTTAGCAACTACACTGTATGGATAACGTCAGTATATATGCGTGGCGTTGTTAACCTTGATGCAGTTTTGGTGAGTAAAATGGATCTCAATTTCACCTACATCTCGTGGGTGCCGGAGGATGGTATGAATATTAATAAAAAAATGGCAGTTGTTTTAGGCGGTTGTGCGCTTGTATTAAGTTCGTTTGCGTTCAGTGCTAACAAGGAAGAAGGTAAAGCTGCGGCATTTGTGAGTTGTGGTAATCTCACTGAACCACAAATTGCAGCTCAAGTTAAAAATGACTTTATGAACAACAGATTACCACGTTGGGCAGATGAAAAAGCGGCGGTAGGTAAAAAAGCAGTTGCTTGGATTAATGACAATGAAGTGACTAAAACTGAAGAGGGTTACATACTTCCTTTAGTGGTCAGAGGCTCAAAATCTGATTTGCACTACCGTGTTACAGTTAATTGCAAAAACGACACGATTACGTATAACACCAGCAATTAATTTGCAGGTTTAGCGAACGAAAAAGGAGAATTGAATTCTCCTTTTTTTGTTTTAGCGATTTCTTGGCTCATATGGCATACGAGCAAAATTCATCGATAATTGGCGATAATAAACCAGTCTTTCCCGAAAGTAATCCCGCAGATGTTCTGGCTGTTCACGTTCGACGGCTTCAGGAATAATAGGAATATTATAGCGCTCCTTGAAGGCAACACCGGAAGCAAGAAGGTCAACGTTGATTTTATCCATCTCGTCTTTGGGGAGGATGGCAAGATTGTGGCTCATTTTAAATCCTAACAGTTAACAACATCAGCCGTAATTGTAGCAATTGAAGTACAGAAAATCTTGATAAAATAAAGATATCACCAATGAATAATATCAAATTCAAACTCGATAATAGTCGCCAATTAGGATTATGACGGTAATGAAAAGCTAATGCGATTGATTCGTGTTATTTTTACTAAAAATCATTGTTAATCAATAAATTAAATTTTATGGAAAGAATGTTTTATGAATTCATTTATTATGTTACTGTGCAGTATAACTTCTTAAAATCATCATCATTAAGGTAGAACTATGTTAAAAGCTGACATGATTGAAGCGCTAAATAAACAACTGAATCTTGAATTCTTCTCTGCCAACCTGTACTTACAGATGAGTGCTTGGTGTAGCGATAAAGGTTTTGAAGGCGCAGCTGCATTCTTAAAAGCACACTCGCAAGAAGAGATGGAACATATGCAGCGTTTATTTAATTACCTTAGCGATACAGGTGCATTACCTCGCTTAGGTGCGATTGCTGCTCCACCAGAAAATTTTGACTCTATCGCTGATGTATTCAACAAAACCTATGAACATGAGCAGTTGATTACTTCAGAAATCAATAAATTAGCGCATTTGGCGATGACGACCCAAGATTATTCAACATTTAACTTCCTGCAATGGTATGTGGCAGAGCAGCATGAAGAAGAGAAACTGTTCAAATCTGTGCTTGATAAACTGGGCATGGTGGGTGAATCAGGTAAATCTCTATTCTTACTGGATAAAGATCTGAAAGGTTTAGCGGCAGCAGCGCACGTTTAATCTATTTCCTTATTTTATGTTTCAAGCGCCATCTCAGTAATGAATGGCGCTTGTTTTATTTTTGCGAGTGAGTTTTATTCTCGTTTTGTGTCAAAGTTCACAAGCTGGCTGAGAAAATCTGCTTTTATCGCTGCGCATCGTATTATTTTCCGTATAATGATTGGCAATATATCTAAATTCACCTGCAAATTAAGAGGTTACTATGCCAATCAACCAGATAAAATCATCTTGGCGTAAATTAAGCGCGGTCGCTGTACTGTTCTTAGGAATGTCATTTCAACAAGCCTTCGCGCATGCCCATCTGAAAAATCAATTACCCGCTGAGGGCGCCGCTCTAGAGCAAGCCCCTGAAGCAATCACGCTGAATTTTTCTGAAGGCATTGAAGTTAACTTTACTAAAGTTAATGTGACCGATGAAAATAAACAAACTATCAAAACAGGTAAAGCTGCTTTAGATCCTAGCAACAATACCAAAGTCATTATTCCTGTCGAAAGTAAGCTAGCTGCGGGTAAATATGATGTTCAATGGAGTGTTGTCTCTGTTGATGGACATAAAACAAAAGGGAACTATAGCTTCACTGTGAAATAATATGTCACTAGAAGCATTTTATACCTTAACGCGATTTGCTCACTTTATCGCCGCAATGTTGATGTGTGGAATGTCAATGTTTGCGGTGATAGTTTGTCGCGGGCAATTTCGCGAATTGTTACAAACTGCACTGAAGAAAAGTATTATCTTTAGCGCAGTTATCACGATTATTACCACATTTTGCTGGATGATTGCTCAATCAGGTTTGATGGGCGATGGCTGGGAAGATGCGCTGGATATGACTATTTGGCAAGGTGTACTCGGCACAACGTTTGGACAAATCTGGCGTTGGGAAATCCTCTGTGCGGTTGGCTTATTGGCGGTGCTATTTATACGCCCAATTACGCTAAAGCTTTATCTTATCCTTATTTTTTCCATTATTATCCTTGGTTTGCATGCATTAATTGGACATGCTGCAATGCATGATGGGGGATTAGGTGTGTTTCACCAGATCAACCAATTTATTCATCTGATTAGTTGTGCATATTGGTTTGGCGGGTTGTGGCCATTTCTGATTTGTATTCAATTCTTGCGCAGTAAAGATAAACTTAAAACGGGATTAGACCAGCAAATTGTGATTTCAATGAAGCGTTACTCACAATTAGGGCATCTTGCGGTTATTTGCGTCCTTGTCACAGGAATTATCAATAGTGTGATTTTATTGCCTGATTGGCCATTCTCGTCAGTGTTGTCCGAATATCAATCTTGGCTATGGCTAAAAATTGTATTAGTTGGATTGATGGTATTGTTAGCACTAACCAATCGTTATTGGGTGGTTCCCCGTCTTCAGCAGCAAGGGCGTATCAGCTATTTGATTATGAATAGTTGGGCTGAATTATTGCTAGGAACTATCGCTATTCTTGCGGTGTCTATTTTTGCTACCTACCAACCTGTATAATAGCTTCCTATGTATATAACCCTCGTTTGACAAGGTTACTTTAGATGAAATCCAAATTACTAGTTTGTGCATTATTACTGAGTGGAGCATTCAGTACTGCAGTTGCTGCACCATTGGCGACAGTGAGTAAAAAACAGTTTGGCGATGATTGGCCACTAAAACGTGAAGAAGTGATGTTAGAGTGCCGAGCTAATGGAGCCTTGGTTGTGATTAATCCCGCTACATTAATGCAGCATCCGCTAAATGATATTGCGACTGCACAAATGGAGAAAAAACAGATTCAAGCACAGCCGATCGATGTACTACTCACACCGATTGAAACCTCGAAATCTGTTGAAGAGAGAGTATTACCGCTAAAACAAGCAGCAGAAAAGTTGTGTGAAAATAAATAAGATGTTGAGACTTTTTAGCTGAAAGATCAAGGGAATGGCGATTGAAAGGTTTTACTGATTGCTCTGATAGATTTAACTTATCATGCAAATAGTTCAATCTTGGAAAATTAAGCAATAAATTGTGTTAAAAATATGTGAAATAATTGCTAATTTAAGTGGTAAGAACGTAAGCTGAACGCTAGTATTAGGGAGTACTTTGTTACGTCTCAATGGCAATTTTAGCGCACGGCTCTGCCAGAGCCATTTCCCAAGGCCCGGTAATCGGAATCTACCAGGCCTCTTTTTTTTGTGTTATTTCCCATCTGATATTTTGACTTAGCCCCTTCGCACTCATTAAGCAATTCTCATCAGCCAGTGATGATTTTCTTTATCGTAACGTTGGCGATAGAGCAAAACAGGCTTTTCATTCAGTGTCGCAGGGATACTTGTATGTTCGTCCCAGCCATCTAATTGCATGCAGAATTCAGAATCAGAATCACAAGGAATACTCACGGTATCGCTACGCTTGTCCGCCATTACTGCATCATTGATTTCATAGGAAGAGATTTTCAATTTAACTATGCTCATAACATTTCCTCTTTACTCTTTATTTTAACAATAAAAAATCAGCCCAACGAAATTAAGCATAGTATAAATGGAATTCATTTCCAAAATATTTTTTTATGAATGGAAGATAAAAAAGGCGTCCTGCTGAAAAATAGGACGCCTTGTTAGGGATTATTTTTTGGGGATAGGGGTTCCCCAGTCTAACCAGTCCGCTGGTGGCTCTAATTTCAGAATGAAATGCTGATCAGGTTTAGCTTTAGGTGCGAGTGGCACTGTTGGCGGGGTTGCCAGCGAGATTCCACCACGAACAAACTGTTTGAATGTGCCGCTTTTCACCACGCCGCCCGTTAAGCCAAAGGCGAGGTTGTAACCTGAAGATAACCAGAACTGGGTATTATCACGGATCAGATATTGGTATTCTTTACCTATACGCGTTGCAACATAAACGCGATCGGAAAGCTCTCCCAAATAAAGCCCGGTGACGGTTCCGATCTCTAATCCTCTAAACAGAATTGGCGTTCCTACCTGAATAGAACCCGCTTCACTGGCATCAAGGATAATGGTGAGACCATCGAGATAACGGGAATCTGTAATGTTGGCAGTTTGCAATTCAAATTGGAAACGGCTCTTATTACTGCGCCCTGGCTCTGCACTAATATAAGGTTGGATCAGTGTATCAAGATTATTGACCCCAGAAGGTGAAAGCTCGGGGGTAACAATGGCAAAACGGCTGCCAATTTTGGTGAAGTTTTCCACATATTCTGGGTATAAAATAGCTTTTGCTTTCACTTCGCGGTTATCAGCTGAGAGCTGCAATGATTCGATTTGACCAATGTTAATCCCCAAATAACGGATAGGCATTCCTTCTGATAATTTAGAGGCATCAAAGGTGGTTAGCGTCACAGCACTACCAATGGCTTTCGCGGCAGTTTCTGATGGATAGAGAGTGTGTTGGCGTGAAGTATCCAAAGAGCCAGATTGGATATTGTCAAAGCTAATAGCACCACTAAATGCACGACTGAGCGGGGAGGCTTGAACGGTTAAACCACCTGCATTTAACTGAACTTTGGCGCCACCTTCTGCCCAAAATACACTTTGTGGTGTGAGTAAGTTGCGATATTGCGCGGAGATATAGACATTCACCGCAAAACCATCATTATTTGGCTTAATCGAGACGATTTTACCCACTTCAAATTGTCGATATAACACGACGGAACCTTGTTGGATATCAGGTAGCGTATTGGTGTTCAACGTAATCGTCGTTGGTAGGGTTGAGCCTAAAACACCTGCTTTGGCATTCTCATCCGTACGGTATAAAGGAAATGATTCGGGTAAGGTATCTTTGCCTTTCCCTGGAATAATATGTAAGCCACCATCTAACCATTCTTGTGGCGTAGCGCCTTGGAATTGCACGCCATTCATACCCAGTTGTACATCGACACGGCTATTGGCAACAAACTTACTGTCTTGTTTAACCAAATGTTTAAATTCATTGAAAATGGAAATTTGGAACTGAACATTATCGTCAGTTAAGTGACGTTGTAACACTTCACCAATTTTGATCCCGCGGTATACAACGGGTTGACCTACGTTAACTCCAAATGTATCCAAGGCGGTTAGGGTGAGTTGTAAATCTAGGTTACCTTGCTGATCTAGCGGTTTGACATCGTCTTTACTGGCTTGTAATACGTACTGTTGTCCCGTTTGTGCCGGCAGACTGTTTTCAGGGGAATCAAATGCTACAGCACCATTGATGACCGCCGAAAGGCTTTCCATTTTGATGCTGGCACCTGAATTGAGATCAAATCCGCCTTCAATACCGGAAATATTCCAAAATTGGCTATCTGAGCGTACAAGGTTAACGTAGCGTTTTTTAATAATAACGGCGATTGAGACGCCTTTATTTTCAGGTAATAAGGAGTAATCGGAAATATAACCGACAGGCACTTTACGATAATAAACCGGAGAGTTTTCGTTCAACGCCCCTAAATCTTTTGCGGTGAGATAAATCAGTAATTCACCTTCATTTAAGTTGCGCAGAGGCGGCGTATCAAGTGCGATAAACTGAGATTTAGGTGAGCCTGTACCGGGTTGCATACCAATGTAGTTCCCGCCAACTAGGGCATCTAACCCCGATACACCAGCTAAAGAAGCTTTGGGTGTGACCAGCCAAAAACGTGTTCCACTGGTGAGCGCGGAACGCATATCTTTATTGACATTCGCGGTGACAAGGACACTTTTCATGTCACCACTGATGGACACTGTTTGCACCATTCCGACATCGACACCTTGGTAGCGGATTGGTGTTCGCCCAGCAACAACCCCAGAAGCGGAAGAAAATTGAATGGTAATTTGTGTACCGCGTTCGACCCATTGTTGGAACAGTAGCCAGCCTGCGATCATAATCGCGATGATGGGAAGCAGCCAAAAGGGTGAAATGGTTGTCCTTTTACGACGGACAGCCTCCGAAACTTCATCAGAAGTTTCATTTTGATGGTTTTGATTTTCCATAAGAATCCCAAATTAATCGACTGTCTAACCACTCAACAGCAAGGATAGTTAAAATAACCGCAGTACCAAAATATAAAGCCGCTGGTCCCATGGTGAGCGACATCAGCATATCTCGGTTAACCAATGTCATCATTAAGGCGATGACGAATAAATCTAACATCGACCAGCGCCCGATCCATGAAACGAATTTGAGTAACTTCATACGTAGAATAGGGTCGGTGTGGCTTTTAAACTGAATTGAAAATAACAGTAATATCATGATGATTATTTTTACAAAGGGCACCAAAATACTGGCAATAAAGACGATAATGGCAATCGGCCAGTTTCCAGAATCAATTAAGGAAACCACACCTGAGTAAATTGTGTCTTCTAACCGCCGCCCATTTAAATAAAAGATTGAAATAGGCAGTAGGTTAGCAGGGATCAGCAACACCATGGCAGCAATCAGTGCTGCCCATGTTTTTTGTAGGCTGAGAGGTTCACGATGATGAAGTGGGCGATGACAGCGCTGACATTTCCCTTTTTTATTCGGTTCTCCAGTAAAATGGCAAGCTAGACATGTTTTGGCGCGGGGAGAATCCGCTTGTTCCTCCAAAGGATACAGCCGCCGCCACAACTCATCGAGATTGATGTGGATTAAAATAAGGATACTAATCACGGACATGATGCTGAATGCAATCAGTCCATGTCCCATATAGACCGTCGCGTAATCCTTCATTTTAATTGCTGCAATACCGAGCCCAACTAAATAGACATCCAGCATGACCCATTCTTTGAGGTGTTTCATCATCAATAAAATAGGGCGCATGTTCATCGCTAAATAACGGGCTAAGACGAGAGATAAAATCGAAATAGGTAGTAGCAATGGGGCCGCTATCGCACAAAAAGCGACAATACTGGCAGTAAACGGATCACCTTGTTCACTCATTAGGCGAACACCATCAAGTACATTGGCATTAATTTGTATCCCAAATAGATGAATAGAAATTAGAGGTTGCCAAAAAGCGATGGGAGCAAGGAGCAATAAAGTAATAGATAATAGCGCGAGACGACGGAGCGACCATGAGCGACCATCATTAAGTTGACTAGAACATCTTGGGCAAACAATGACCTGCTGAGGTTGAAAAGGCGGAGTCACTATTTTTTGGTTGCAATGGCAGCAACGTTGCAAATTCATGGCAGTATGATTAATGTGGGTCATATATATTCATTGTATGAATTAATTTGCTTGTAATCTAGTGTAAAAAAATTTACGTAAAAGTGACAACTTGCTAACCTACGGTCTACGCTTACTAAGATTTTTTACTTGTTTAGGTATAACTGAAAATAAATATGGATAAAAAGAAGTATTATCACGAACTTTCAGATAGTTTATCTGCACTTCTCGCTGGAGAGTATGATTTAATTGCGAGTTTGGCAAATAGTAGTGCGTTATTATTTGAACGTTTATCAGGTATCAATTGGGTCGGTTTTTACTTGAGTGATGGAAATGAACTGATTCTTGGTCCATTCCAAGGTAAAGTTGCTTGCGTTCGAATCGCATTCGATAAAGGCGTTTGTGGTACTGCATTTTCACAAGAGCGAGTTCAGCGTGTCGAAGATGTGCATGCTTTCCCTGGTCATATCGCTTGTGATGCCGCAAGTAACTCAGAAATCGTCTTTCCATTGAACGTAAATGGCAAGGTAATTGGGGTTTTAGACATAGATAGCCCAAATATCGGCCAATTCGATCAAGAGGATGAAAAAGGGCTTCAATACCTTACAGACCAGTTATGCCAACACTTGGCTATGTGTTCTATACCAAAATATTATTAAATATTGGTATGTAAAATTAATAGGAACGTGGCAATTGTCAGCAACACGATTATAATGTCCGCTTGTTCATGCCCGTGAGGTTGGCAAAATCGTTGTTATCAGGAAATTTCATGGAAAATCAACCTAAGTTGAATAGTAGTAAAGAAGTTATCGCATTTTTAGCAGAGCGTTTTCCACGCTGTTTTATCGCTGAAGGCGAAGCACGTCCGCTGAAAGTCGGAATTTTTCAAGATATCGTAGGGAACTTAACCGAAGAAGACGGTATTAGTAAAACGCAATTACGTTCTGCGTTACGCATGTATACCTCTAGCTGGCGTTATCTTTACGGTGTTAAAGAAGGCGCAAAACGTGTTGACTTAAATGGAGATGACTGCGGTGAGTTAGATGCAGAGCACATTGCCCATGCGCGTCAACAATTAGCTGAAGCGAAAGCGAGAGTTCAAGCCCAACGCGCAGAGCAACAAAAAACGCAAAAGCGTCCTGCTGCGAAAAAGCCTAGTGACAAAGCGCCTCGTCAAAATGATGCGAATAATAAAGAAAACGCATCTCGTCGCCGTCCATCAGACAAAAAAGAGCGTCCACAAACTGTCGCTCCGAAAAAACCTCGTAGCAATCCTGTCGAAGAGAACTTGAAATCAGTTACTGATATCAACACACTGAAAGTCGGTCAGACTCTGAAAGTGAAAGTGGGTAGCAGTATGATGGATGCCTCTGTGCTAGAAATTGCCAAAGATGGTGTTAGGGTTCAATTGCCATCTGGTTTGGCAATGATTGTGCGCGCGGAACATTTAAAGTTCTGATACGGAGGTCACTCAGGTCATGAACAAATTACTTCAAGTTGCATTTGTCGTTAGTCTCGCGACTTTTGGCACTGCAATTGCTAATACTCAGGCAGTGACTCCGGTCACTGCTGCTCAGTTACCTCTTTTAAAGCAGAATACTCAGCACGGTACAGTGAGTGAAAGGGTAACATCGCGTTTTACTCGTTCTCACTATCGTCAATTCGATTTAGACAAAGAGTTTTCTGGGAAAATATTTGACCGTTATCTCAATATGATTGATTACGGTCACAATGTTTTACTTCAATCCGACGTCGAACAGTATGCAAAAGATAAAGCAAAAACTGGCGAATGGCTTGAAGATGGCAAGCTAGATAAGTTCTATGACCTGTATAACCTTTCTCAGCAACGTCGCTTTGAACGTTTCAAATATGCACTCGCGCGTTTAGATCAGCCTATTGATTTAAACGCGACGGATTCTATTGAAGTTGATCGTACTAAAGCACCTTGGCCGAAAGACAAAGAAGAACTCGACCGTTTATGGGATCAAAAAGTCCGTTATGACTGGTTGAGTTTGAAATTGACAGGCAAAGATGACAAAGAGATCAAAGAAAAACTGACTAAGCGTTACAATTTTGCATTGAAACGCTTAGCTCAGGCGCAAAGTGAAGACGTATTCCAACTGATTATGAATGCGTTTGCACGCGAAATTGATCCTCATACCAGTTATTTATCACCACGTAGTACTGAACAATTTAACTCAGAAATGAGTTTATCTCTTGAAGGGATTGGTGCGGTGCTGCAACAAGATGATGAAAATACAACGATCAATTCTTTAGTAGCAGGTGGTCCTGCTGCGAAGAGCAAAGAACTGAAAGTTGGCGATAAAATTATTGGCGTTGGACAAGTTGGTAAACCTATCGTTGATGTCGTTGGCTGGCGTTTAGATGATGTAGTTGCATTGATAAAAGGTCCAAAAGGCAGCCAAGTTCGTTTAGAGGTCGTTTCGGATACGAAAGGGGCTAAACCACGTATCGTGACGATTGTTCGCGAGCAAATTCGATTAGAAGATAGAGCGGTTAAATTAACAATCAAACAGCAAGGCAAAGAGAAAGTTGGGGTATTGGATATCCCTGGTTTCTATGTTGGTTTGACCAATGATGTTAAAACTGAACTGCAAAAAATGGCGAAAGAGAATGTTACAGCTCTGGTGATTGATCTGCGCGGTAACGGCGGTGGAGCACTCACTGAGGCGGTATCGTTATCTGGTCTGTTTATTAATAAAGGACCTGTGGTTCAGGTTCGTGATAATAATGGTCAAGTTCGTCAAGATGCAGATGATGATGATGTTATCTATTATAAAGGTCCATTAGTGGTTTTGGTTGACCGCTTTAGTGCCTCTGCCTCTGAAATTTTCGCAGCAGCAATGCAGGATTATGGTCGCGCTTTAATCGTAGGTGAACCGACCTTTGGTAAAGGTACAGTGCAACAGCATAGAAGCTTAAGTCGTGTTTATGACCAAATGCTTAAACCTGAATGGCCATCATTAGGTTCAGTGCAATATACTATCCAAAAATTCTATCGTGTGAATGGTGGAAGTACTCAGCGTGAAGGGGTAACTCCAGATGTGGTCATGCCAACAGGGCAAGATCCAGCAGAAACAGGTGAAAGCTTTGAAGATAACGCGTTGCCTTGGGATAGCATTCCAGCCGCAAATTATACGCAATCTGGGGATATCAAAGCTGATTTATCACCAATTAAAACTAAACACTTAGCACGTATTAGCGTCGATCCAGAGTTTAAATATATCGATGAAGATATTGCACGTTATAAATCATTAAAAGCAACTAAAAATCTGATTTCATTGAATTATGCTCAGCGTCAGAAAGAGGATGATGAAATTGAAGCGACGAAACTAAAACGCATTAATGAGCGTAATGCGAAGCTTGGTAAGCCGCTATTGAAATCAATTGATGATTTACCGAAAGATTATGAAGCACCAGATCCGTATTTAGATGAAACGGTGAAGATGGCAATAGATCTTTCGAATCAAAACACTAAGATGCTTTCTAGTGCTAAACAGTAAATAAAAATTGCCTACTATAGAGCCAGCGTAAGCTGGCTTTTTTATTTCAAAAAATAAGATTAACAAATTGATTTAATTTACTTTTTATATAAAACAAATTTCCTCTTACTTTTTTAAATGAACTAAACCTAAATTTTTTTCAAAAAATAATTGGGTTTTCTTTCGCTTTTTCAAAAATATCCTACACTTCAGTTAGTAATATCCCTTATTAATGAGGCAATACAATGCGTAAATTATCTGTAGGTTTATTAACTGTCATGGCGGTCATGATGTCGTCAATGGGTTCTGCAAATGCAAGTAACTACCCTTGTTCAGGCGCTAAAGGTGGAATAGCTCGTTGTGATGGCGGGCAATTTATCTGTAATGACGGAACAACCAGTCGTTCAGAGCAAGTCTGTACAACTGAGCTAAAAAACTCAATCAATAAAAGTGCTGGTATTGGTGCGGGTATTGGAGCGGGTGTGGTGAAGCAATCTAGCAAACCATCTGCGGTAGATTCTATCAAAGAGACAGGTGACAACATGAGTAAAACTGCAAAAGATAAAGCATCAAAAGCCACTGATAAGGCAAAAACAGCTGAAAAAGAGACGTCTAAAGCTGTGAAAGATAAAGCGAAAGCTACCGAGAAAGAAACCTCTAAAGCTGTAAAAGAGAAAGCGGATAAAGCGAAAGCTGCTGAGAAAGAAACCTCTAAAGCTGTAAAAGAGAAAGCAGATAAAGCAAAAGCTGCGGATAAAGAATCTGCCAAAGCAGTAAAAGAAAAAGCAGATAAAGCGAAAGCTAAAGAAAAGGAAACATCTAAAGCGGTGAAGGAAAAAGCCGACAAAGCTAAAGCAACGGAGAAAGACAAAACCAAAGCAGCAAAAGATAAAGCTGATAAAGCAAAAGCTGATAAAGCAAAAGCTGATAAAGCAAAAGCCGATAAAGCTAAAGCCGATAAAGCTAAAGCCGATAAAGCAAAAGCTGCAGCAAAAACAACCGCGAAAGTCTCTAAAGGCAAACCAACTAAAGGTAAAGTGAGCTGATCATTTCCTTTTAGTCCTTGCCGTTTCCATGAAAATGCCGTTTACTAAAACGGCATTTTTTATTCCCGAGTGTAAAGATATGTTATTTTGTGACTTTTTCCTGTTAATGGGCTTGAAATGGTGTGAAAAAACCTTATTTATAAAGTAAATTTGTCGTAATGTTTGTTTTTACCAAGGAACCTATAAAAATGATGAGAATTGCTTTATTCTTGCTCACAAACTTAGCCGTTATGTTTGTGTTCGGGATAATTTTAAGTTTAACCGGGATACGTGGAAGTAGTGCACAGGGGCTGCTGATTATGGCGGCATTGTTCGGTTTTGGTGGTGCGTTTGTATCACTACTGATGTCCAAATGGATGGCGCTGAAGTCTGTTGGTGGTGAAGTTATTGAGCACCCACGTAACGAAATGGAACAGTGGTTAGTTAACACTGTTAGCCGTCAATCTCAACAAGTTGGTATTAAAATGCCACAAGTGGCAATTTACCACGCACCGGATATTAATGCATTTGCAACAGGCGCACGTCGTGATGCTTCTTTAGTTGCGGTAAGTACTGGTTTATTAGAAAACATGAGCCGCGATGAAGCCGAAGCGGTTATTGCTCATGAAATCAGCCATGTGGCAAATGGTGATATGGTTACCATGACGTTGCTACAAGGCGTCGTGAATACGTTTGTTATCTTTATTTCACGTATTTTGGCGCAAGTTGCGGCTGGCTTCATGTCAAACAACAATGACAGCGAAAGTGAAAGCAGCAATGGCAACCCAATGGTTTACTTTGCCGTGTCAATGGTATTAGAGATCGTGTTTGGTATCTTAGCGAGCATTATTACTATGTGGTTCTCTCGCTACCGTGAATTCCATGCGGATGCAGGCTCTGCCAAATTAGTGGGTAGAGAGAAAATGATTGCTGCGTTGCAGCGCCTGAAAACGAGCTATGAGCCGCAAGAAGAAGGGCGTTTAATGGCATTTTGTATTAATGGTCGCGGAAAGGCATTCAGCGAACTATTTTTATCTCACCCACCATTAGACAAACGTATTGAAGCATTACGTTCAGGGCAATACCTGAAATAGTCGTACAGCGAGTTTATGCTATCAATGTAAAAGGGAAACGTTATGTTTCCCTTTTTTATTACCTACCAAAGACTCACCGCCGAAGAATTTTATTTATCATTTTATCTAACTATTCCTGCAAATTGTGCCAGCAAGATTTAGAATCAAGGCAGGAAAAGCATGGCGCATTTTATGCTGTAAACACTCAAATCAGCATACCAAAAAAACCGATGTCAACTGATTGAAAAGCGTTAAACGAACAGTTTAAAGTTTGCGTATATTTTCGAGGTGTTGGTGCTTATTTACTGTCATTATGTCGAATAAATAGACTAAATACTTCTTTGTGATTATTTAAATAGAGATAAGTGAAACAAATCCCGTACACTTTATTTGTATTAAGTCCTATGCATGGGGAAGATTAATATTCTGCATAATGTTGATTATTTATGGTTAACTAAAATCAACATGATAGGATTAATGAATTCCAATTATTTTTTGTTATCAACAACTATATTTTATATAGTTTTATTATTCATTATTGTAACTATTACTTTTTTAAAAATTAAAAAATCATTGCATAAGTATGCAGTTATAATTGTTTGTAATTTATTTATCTATTGTGATATGGTGCAAAAGCATCCTTTTTATTCAAGGTGAATGCCGTATTATCATAAGGTTGTTTCCTTTGGTTTAAATTCTTTTTTCACACATGCAAGATGTATATTCAATATTTATGCATATCCAGCGTGGCGATTTTACGCGCAAAAAGAATGTTAATCAGCATTGTCATTTATAGTTGATAAATACTTCATTTTATTTTGAATAAAAAGCACATCGTTCTGCGTGTATTTCAGATTTGAAATAACTCGCCATAAAATAATAAATGATAGGAAACCAACATGCACAATGACTTTTTAACACACGAAACTGAGATGCTGAATTTATTGAAGCAAGTCGTTAATATCGAGTCAGGTTCATACGATAAAGAGGGTGTTGATAACCATGCCGCATTTTGGTGCGAACGCTATCAATCAATGGGCTTTGAGGTTGAAGTTATTCCAAATGAAAAATTAGGGAATAACTACCGTATTTATTATCCATCTACCACGCCTGAAATTTTAATTTTACTGCATCTTGATACAGTTTTTCCAAAAGGTACTGTTGCGGAAAGACCATTCAGTATTGAGGGCGATAGAGCTTATGGGCCGGGTGTTATCGACATGAAAGGCAGCCATGTTATGGTGCATCAGGTCATTAAGCAGCTCTATGCAACACAAGATGAGCGTTATAAAAAAATTGAAGTTCTGCTGAACTGTGACGAAGAAATTGGCTCAATTTCATCACGCACTGTAATTGAGCAATGCGCAAAGGGCAAACGCTATGCCTTAGTGATGGAACCCGCTCGCGCAAATGGCGCCATTGTAAGTGCACGTCGTGGTGTAGGAACTTATGTTCTGACGATTCAAGGAAAAGCATCCCACTCAGGAATTGCACCAGAAGCTGGAATTAGTGCAATTCAAGAGCTGGCCTACAAAATCCAGAGCTTACATGCTCTGTCTCAGCATGATAAAGGCTTATCGGTCAATGTGGGGCTGATCTCGGGTGGAACATCTGTGAATACGGTTGCGCCAAATGCCCGTGCAGAGATTGATGTGCGGATCTCTTCAGAGCAGCAAGGTGTTGAGATTGATAAAAAAGTCCGCGAAGTTTGTAGCCAACCTGTACTAGAGGGTATCCAGCTTTCTCTGACGGGGGGAATTAACCGTCCTCCGATGGCAAAAACGGTAGAAAGTGCTGAGCTCATCGACATCATCAAACAAGAAGCCAATAAATTAGCAATTACACTGGAAGATGTTTCTACTGGTGGTGGCTCTGATGCTTCATTTACAGCGGGAGTTGGAACACCAACAGTGGATGGTTTGGGACCGATCGGTGGCTATCAACATAGTGACAAAGAATATCTTGAGATCCCTTCTTTAACTGAGCGCGCACAGTTATTTTTTAATGTATTAACGCGTATTACGCAGTAATCATGACCCACAAAATAAATAATAATCCAACAGGATAAGTCTATGGCAACAACATCAACAACATCAACAACATCAACAACACCACAAAAAAAACGTTCTGATGGGATAAACCCATATGTATTGCTCTTTTTCATCTTAGTAGCGGCAGCCATTGCGACATGGATTGTGCCAGCTGGTCAATACGCATCAGAAACTAAAGTTATCACAACCATCAAAGATGGGGTCGAGACTCAAGTTAAGAGCTCTTATACCATTCCTGGGAGTTATGAACGTTTACCGGAACAGCACGGCGTATTGCCAGGGCAAGTCTTTACTTCTATCGCCGATGGATTAGTTAAAGCCGCGCCCATTATTTTCTTGATTATCTTTACTGGGGGCGCTTTACATCTGCTTGAAACGACTGGGGCCATTAATAAAGTCCTGAGTAATATTTCACGCAGTAAAAAACTCAATGACTTTTTATTAATCACGATTTTCTTTGTTGTTTTCTCGATTCTAGGCACCACAGGTATTGTTGTGAACTCAATTATTGCCTTCGTCCCTATAGGGTTATTGGTGGCAAAATCAGTCGGGATGGATGACAAGTTTGGTGCGGCGATTGTTTACGTTGCTGCATATTCCGGTTTTAACGCATCCGTTATGGCTCCGATGACAGTTGGTTTATCTCAAGGGTTAGCGGATGTTCCCCTGTTATCGGCATTTGGCTTCCGTACGGTTGTATATATTAGCTTTGTGATCGCAGGGATTATCTTCTTAACTCTGTATGCTAAAAAATGCCGTCGTCAGGGGATGGTTCGCCCTGACGTTGAAATCGATGACAGTCAATTTGAGACGTCAAAAATTTCTTTACGCCACGTTATCACCTTATCTTACGCCGCATTTTGTTTAATTGGCTTCATTTTTGGTGCCATTGAATGGAGCTGGGGTGAAAAAGAGATGATGGCAATGTTTATCATCTTAGGTGTCGGCGTGGGTGTATTGAATAGAATGTCGGCGAACGATATTGCGACAGGTTTCCTGAAAGGCTGCGCAGGTATGGTTGGCGGCGCATTTATTGTCGGTATGGCGAGAGCGATTGCGATTGTACTTGCTGACGGTATGATCTTAGACACGATTGTAAATTCGATTATCTCTTTGATGGACGGATTACCAAAAACGTTATCTGCACTTTCAATGTTTGGTACTGCGGCGATTATGCACTTCTTTATCTCTTCAGGATCGGGTGAAGCAGCAGTTTTAGTACCTATTTTCACCCCAATGGGGGATTTGTTAGAAATTACTCGCCAAACTACCGTACAGACCGTACTAATGGGTGAGGGGGTTGTAAACTGTATTAACCCAACATCTGGTATTTTGATGGCCGTATTGGCGACATCGAAGATTCCTTATACCAAGTGGTTGAAGTTTATTTGGCCTCTGGTTTTAACATGGGTCATTATTTCTATTATTTCGATCGTGTATGCAGTGGTGACAAATTTAGGTCCGATTTAAGAGGGACCAAGTTTAGTCATCAAGATAGACAGGATATAAACCAAAGCGCTACTCGAAAGAGTGGCGTTTTTTTTGAGTAATGGGTAAGTTTGAGCAAAAAAAGCCCCCTTCGTAGGGACTTGAAGGGGGAGCTAAATGAATAAAGAATGGTTTAATTCGGAATCAAAGATAAAGGATCCGAATAAGCAAAACTTAGTTTTTTGTGCACTTTAGGAGACCATTCTTATTTAATGGGCTGAATCGCATTTATCGCTAAATGCCTATTGACGATAACCTGTCTTAATTTGTTCTAAGATATTTTTGTAGGTCTCAGCTTGATTCTCATCTTCCATTGAAGCGACTTCGCGCTGCATTTTGATCAGAATCTTACCCGCATCAGCTTGACCGATAGCTTTAAGCATGTGAGTAACAAGATTTTTTAAACAGGTTACTTCGTCAGCTAAAGAGTTTACATCGGGCTCAGTTGGAAAATGGGTTTTCATTTAGGAATTCCTGTAAGAATAAAAAGTAATTTGCAGATTGTAGCATAGAAGAAATGATTCTGTCGCTTTTCAAACAGGTATGAAAATAAGAGAGAAATAATAGTTCTTCTATAAGAAAAGAGTCTGAAAACGATAGTTTTCAATCCTTTAAAGATGAATGACGAGTGTGATATTATTCACAAAAATGAACTGAAGGCTATTATTGGTCTTAATTATCTTCAACAGGATGTCGTAAACCATGTCTCAGGTTTCTCGAAGCACTGCATGGATCCGTGTATTGGCGCTCTCCGTTGCAGCTTTTGTCTTTAATACCACCGAATTTGTTCCTGTCGCATTACTGAGTGATATCGCAGAAAGTTTTCATATGACAGTGGCTCATACAGGGCTAATGATCACGATTTATGCGTGGGTTGTCGCAGTGATGTCCCTTCCTTTGATGCTAATGACGGGAAAATTTGAACGGCGAAAGTTATTGGGGTGCATATTTGTTATCTTTATTCTTAGTCATATTCTGTGTGGGATCGCATGGAATTTTGAAGTGTTGATTGTTGCACGTATTGGTATTGCATTATCCCATGCTGTGTTTTGGTCTATCACCGCATCATTGGCAATCCGAGTCGCTCCTGCGGGCAAAAAAGCGCAAGCATTGGGTTTACTTGCAACGGGAACAGCCTTAGCGACTGTTTTGGGGCTACCACTAGGCCGTGTTATCGGGCAATGGATGGGCTGGCGAGTAACATTCTTGTGTATCGGCGTGTTGGCATTATTAACGATGATTGCGTTATTGCGATTTTTACCGCGTTTACCGAGTGAACATTCAGGGTCTTTAAAAAGCTTACCGATTATTTTTAAACGCCCAGCTTTAATTGGGGTGTTTGTCCTGATCACGGTCGTGATTACGGCGCATTTTACTGCCTACAGTTATATTGAACCATTTGTGCGTGATGTCGCCTTACAGAGTCAAAATTTTGCCACTGTATTATTGTTAATCTTTGGCGGTGCGGGCATTTTCGGTAGTGTATTGTTTAGTCGATACAGTAGCCGTTTTACACTGACATTTTTACCTGCATCGATTATTTTGATTACACTCTGTTTAGCACTATTTATGCCATTAAGTGGTGATGTTTGGACACTTATAGGTATTTGTGTACTTTGGGGAATTGCGATTATGTGTATCAGCCTTGGCATCCAAGTTAAAGTCCTTGATTTAGCGCCGGATGCAACGGATGTGGCAATGTCAATTTTCTCGGGGTTATATAATATCGGTATTGGCGCAGGCGCGTTATTGGGCAATCAAGTTATTACCCACATGGGAATGACTAATATTGGTTACGTAGGCGCAATTATTAGTATCTTAGCTCTCGCTTGGTGCTTGTTTATCTACTTACGTTATACGTCAGCATTCAAAGAAAAACAGTTAGTGCCTGCCAATCATTAAGTCTTCTTTATTCATCAGCACTATACTAATTAAAGGTTAGTATGGTGCTTTTTAGTGTGCTAAATTTCTGCCAAATATTAGGTTAATCAATAAATAAAGGTGAATTATGAAAGGATTGGGCTTTTTACTAATGTCCATTATTGCAGAGGTTATTGCGACGACGACACTAAAAGCATCAGATGGTTTTAGCCGTTTTTGGCCATCCTTAGTGGTAGTCATTGGTTATGCCATCTCTTTTTGGGGGCTTTCTCAGGTTGTGAAGGTGATGCCGCTGGGGATTGCCTATGCCATTTGGTCCGGTCTTGGGATTGTGTTGGTTTCTGTGGCTGCCATCTATATTTATAACCAAAAACTCGATTTACCCGCAATTATTGGTATGCTATTAATTATAACTGGTGTTTTAGTCATCAACCTGTTTTCTAAGAGTGGCACCCATTAAGGGAACTGAGACAGCGCTGATACTGTTGGAGAAAGAAAATGAAAAGGAAAGGTCAATCGCTGTTAAAAACAGTGATGGCAATGGGATCCGTTACGGCGTTAGCCGTTTTGCTTTCAGCGTGCGGTAGCTCGGAAAACAGTAAGATGACAAGAGCAGAAACCGCCGGTTCTCAATATGCACAGCAAGTTGTGAATTTAGGACCAGGTGCGCAAGAAGCCTGCACTTCTGCGGGTGGATTACCTTCATTGAATTTAGAATTAAATGGTGAAAAAACCCCCGTTTGCCAGTTTGCTAATGGGCGGCGTTGCACGGTATCGGTCATCCGAAATGGAGCCTGCATTTAAAACTTGAGACGCCCATCAAATAAAATTGATGGGCGAAAAGAAAGGTTATTTTTTACTTGGGAAGAATAGGCTGATAGCGACAATCACGCCAACTAAGATATAGGCAACAAAAATACCCACTAACCATTGCGGCATATCTAAGCCTAAGAATGCCCATTGTCTTACTGCACAATCACCTGTTGCTTCAAACACAGAAGGAACCCATTCTTGCAGTGGCAACCAATCTGGGAAATTCACGAAGAAGTCACAAGATGCAAAAGGCGACGGATAAAGTTGCAGCATGGTGTGTTCCCATGACAGGTCTAGCCCACGCCAACCGGCATACAGCCAAATCACAATTGCAATCACTTTAACAACGGTGCTTTTAGGTGCTATCGCCCCAATTAAACCCGCTGCAATAATTCCCATCAATGCAACGCGCTCATAGATGCACATTACGCATGGTTGTAGCTTCATAATATGCTGGAAGTACAGTGCTGCACATTCAAGCATAAAAGCTGTGAATGCCATGAGTAGCCAAGCTGACCGTCCTTGAGAACAGTAATTAAAAAATCTGAACATAATTAATTCCCTTCATTAATAATTGGCTTATTCTGCCTCTATCTGGGTGATAAAAAAAGCAGCAAAATCAGATTAGAATAAGATTAGCTTAGTTTTTACGTTTTATTACAAAAAAAGCCGCATAAGTATGCGGCTTTGAGTCAACAAAAAGGGTTATCAAAATTCATTAGCGAGGGATGGTAACTAAACCAATACTTTCCATCCAATCGGTTAGTGGGATTAACCACAGCTCAACCCCAAGCAAACCAACGACCGTCATCACGATAGTAAATGGCAGCGCCATCCATACCATGCGTCCATAAGAAAGGCGGATCAGTGGGGAAAGGGCTGAAGTTAGCAGGAACAGGAATGCGGCTTGCCCGTTTGGTGTTGCGACCGACGGTAAGTTTGTTCCGGTGTTAATCGCCACGGCTAAGTGCTGATATTGCTCGGCTGAAATTAACCCTGCATTTGCTGCTTTTAAGGCTTCAGTGATATATACCGTTCCAACAAACACATTATCGGAGACGGCTGAAAGTAATCCATTAAATAAATAGAATAGTGAGAGTTGTGACGATTCAGAGGATTGCAGTACATACTGAATAAATGGTGTGAAGAGTTGCTGGTCAATGATCACCGCAACAACACTAAAAAATACCGTGAGCAGAGCAGTAAATGGCAATGCCTCTTCAAACGCTTTGCCGAGAGCATGTTCTTCAGTGATCCCGCAGAATGTCGTGGCAAGGATAATTACGGAAAGACCAATGAGCCCTACTTCAGCAAGGTGAAATGCTAATGCGACAATCAACCAAATCCCGATAAGACCTTGCACAATCAGCTGTGCTTGTTCTTTCTTGCTACGTTTTGCACTCATCTTTTTATCATGATCGGTTAATACTTGGCGTACGGAATCTGGTAATTCAGCGCCATAACCAAATATTTTAAACTTCTCGACGAGGAAACAAACCATCAAACCACAGAAGAAAACAGGGATGGTGACTGGTGCCATACGTAGGTAGAAAGTAATAAAGTCCCACTCAACATGTTTGGCGATGATCAGGTTTTGTGGCTCACCGACCATAGTCATTACCCCGCCAAGGGCTGTACCGATACCTGCATGCATCATTAAGCTGCGTAAAAATGAACGAAACTGTTCTAACGTGTGTTTTTTCTCAGCAGTATCAATGAAGGCATCGTTTTGTAGATCGGTATTGCTAGGCTGGCTAGAGGCATATTGATGGTAAATAGCGTAGAAGCCAATAGAAACGCTAATGACCACAGCGATAACCGTTAGGGCATCTAAGAAAGCGGATAAAAACGCACTTGCTAAGCAAAATGACAACGCTAAAATTCGTTTAGAACGGACGTTTATTAACAGCTTCGTGAAGACAAATAGTAGAAGTTGCTTCATAAAGTAGATGCCAGCCACCATAAAGATTAGCAATAGAATCACTTCAAGATTATTGCTAATTTCATGGGATATTTGAGCTGGGCTAGTCATGCCAATGAGTACGGCTTCAATGGCTAACAACCCCCCAGGTTGAAGCGGGTAGCATTTTAGCGCCATCGCTAACGTGAAAATAAATTCGATGACGAGCAGCCAACCAGCGATGAATGGGTTAACAAAGTAGAAAACAATTGGGTTTATTATTAAGAACAAAATGATAGCAAGTTTGTACCAATCTGGAGAATTTCCCAAAAAATTCTTCAAAAATGCTCTTCTTAAACTAAAATCCATTATGACTTTTAATCCTCTTTAGCGAGTGTTGTGTGATAGCGTGTTACATACTACTCTTATCTTTTATAGAATTTAAGCTTATTTGCTAATAGATAATACATTAATTATATAGGGTTTTTACGATTTACCTACGGTTTATTAGAAAGCTAACTATCTCAGATTGTGACAATCTGGTATGATTTCTAGCAGTCCGTCTAAAAATGTTTGGAATAATAAAAATATGGTTATTAAAGCTCAAAGTCCGGCAGGTTTTGCGGAAGAGTACATTATTGAGAGTATTTGGAACAATCGTTTTCCTCCAGGATCTATTTTACCCGCGGAGCGTGAGCTATCTGAATTAATAGGCGTAACGCGCACTACATTACGTGAAGTTTTACAACGTTTGGCTCGTGACGGTTGGTTAACTATTCAGCATGGTAAGCCAACCAAAGTAAATAACTACTGGGAAACCTCAGGGTTAAATATCCTTGAAACCCTCGCGAAGTTAGACCATGACCGAGTACCTCAGTTAATTGATAACTTGCTAGCAGTACGTACAAATATCGCTGCTATTTTTATTCGAACCGCATTTCGCAATGATCCAGAAGCCGCATTGGAAGTGTTAGCTGGTAAAGACAAAGTTGAAGATAGTTCAGATGCTTTTAGCGATCTGGATTATAACATTTTCCGAGGTCTGGCATTTGCGTCAGGTAACCCAATTTACGGCTTAATCATTAATGGACTAAGAGGGTTGTATACGCGCGTCGGACGCTATTATTTCTCGAATCCAGAAGCTCGCCGTTTAGCGTTAAGTTTTTATCAGCAATTAAGTCATTTATGCCGCGAGCAAGCTTATGATCGTGTCATGGAGTGTGTCAGAAACTACGGTAAAGACAGTGGGATTATTTGGCATAACATGCAAAGCAATATGCCATCAGACCTTGCTAATAATATTTAGCCCACAACGTTTGCTCAATCAGAAGCCAGTGCTTTAGCGCTGGCTTTTTTGTTGCTATTAATTGTTAATATGAGTTAATAAAAATAGAGTTTTACTGAGCCTCATTTATCTTCCCAGCAAAGCCGCGTTCTCAACTTGTTACGCCTCTTCGTTTAACCTATTGAATTTATTCCAGATAGAAAATATCAATCATACGAACTGTTTTAGTTGAATAATCCACAAAATCACCATTTATTGGTATTAAATGAATAGGGTATAGATTTGGATAAATTGGCATAGAAAATATTATTTTCAAATTAAAGCAGAAAATGTTGAATTTTGTTTTTTTTGACTACTGGTTTTTAAATTAAATAATTAAATTTCAATTATTTATGATTTTAACTGGATTCTTGGTATTTTTATAACTGAAATAATTCGCCACATTATAAATTTAAAAGCCACTGAATCAGCTTTATTGTCTTTTTTGTTAAAAATGTTAATCAACTGTATTGGAAAATAAAAACTAGAATATTATGCTAATAACAAATCCATTTTGTTCTCTTGAGGGGCTCTATGAAAGTTCTCGTTTTGGGTGCTGGCGTTATTGGTGTTACCACTGCGTGGTATCTCGCACAAGAAGGGCATGAAGTCTGTGTTATTGATAGGCAGAACGATGTTGCAGAAGAAACTAGCGCAGGTAATGCAGGGCAAATCTCACCGGGTTATGCAACAC
The DNA here is from genome assembly GCF_028479465.1 of Providencia sp. PROV208. Taxonomy (NCBI): domain Bacteria; kingdom Pseudomonadati; phylum Pseudomonadota; class Gammaproteobacteria; order Enterobacterales; family Morganellaceae; genus Providencia; species Providencia sp. PROV208. Next base: position 138,235 of record NZ_JAMPNS010000015.1, read on the forward strand.
CGTGGGGTGCGCCAGGGATCCCTCTTAAAGCTGTAAAATGGATGTTTGAAAAACATGCGCCTTTGGCCATTAGACCTGACGGCAGCCTGTTCCAATTACGCTGGATGTGGCAAATGCTGAAAAATTGCGACATGCAGCACTACACTATGAATAAAAGCCGTATGGTCCGGATTGCTGAATACAGCCGTGATTGTATTCGCCAACTAAGGGCAGACACCGGAATTGGTTATGAGGGGCGTCAAGGCGGCACTTTGCAGCTATTTAGAACGGCAAAACAGTTTGAGAACGCAGCAAATGATATTGCGGTTTTACAGCAAGAGGGTGTGCCCTACGAATTGCTTACCGCAGAACAGTTAGTCACCGCAGAACCCGCGTTAGAATTTGTGAAACATAAACTCACTGGGGGCTTGCGCCTACCTAATGATGAAACAGGGGATTGCCAGCAATTCACTAAAAAATTGGCAAAAATGGCAGAACAAGCCGGAGTTACTTTCCGCTTTGGATGCCATGTTGAACAGATTTTAACAGATGGCAAACGAATCAGCGGTATTAAGGTTAACGGTGAGATTTTGCTGGCAGATCAATACGTGGTTGCTATGGGGTCATATTCGACTCAGATGTTACAGCAGTTGGTAAAAATCCCTGTATATCCACTGAAAGGTTATTCACTGACGATGCCTATCATTGATGAATTACGCGCGCCAGTTTCTACTGTGTTGGATGAAACCTATAAAATTGCGGTTACACGATTTGACCAGCGTATTCGTGTTGGAGGAATGGCTGAGGTTGTTGGGTTTAATCTTGATGTCCTACAAAAACGCTGTGAAACATTGAAAATGGTTGTGCAAGATTTATATCAAGGCGGTGGAGATATTAGCCAAGCACAATTTTGGACAGGATTACGACCAATGACACCAGATGGTACTCCAATTGTTGGACCAACAGAATTCAGTAATTTATATCTGAATACGGGGCATGGAACCTTAGGTTGGACAATGGCTTGCGGCTCTGGCAAATTGTTGGCTGATTTAATTTCAGGGAATACGCCTGACATCGCTGCGGATGATTTGTCTGTGTTCAGGTATACCGATGGTTTTAATACAAAATTAGTCCATACGGGTCATTTATCGCCTGCGCGTTAATTGAGCAATTTAAAATGTCAATAATAAGGAATAGCAATGCCACGCCCAATTCGTGCAATTATTCATCCTCATAATTTAGAACATAATTTAGCCGTTATACGTCAGAAAATTGGTCAGGCTAAGATCTGGTCGGTAATGAAGGCCGATGGTTATGGTCATGGTATAAAACGAATATGGCGTGGGCTTAAAGCATCAGACGGTTTTGCTGTTCTGGATCTGCATGAAGCGGTTTTATTGCGAAAAGAAGGGTGGCAAGGTCCTATTCTGCTGCTAGAAGGTTTTTTCCAAGCCGCAGACTTAGTGGTTATTGACCAGTATCAGCTGACTACCAGTGTGCACAGCCGTTGGCAGCTAGCTGCAATTGAGCAAGCGACATTGAGCCAGCCAATCTCTGTGTACATTAAACTGAATAGTGGAATGAATCGCCTAGGATTCTCTGTGAGTGAATATTCCGATATTGTGGATCAGCTGACGCACATGGCAAATGTGGCGAACGTAACTTTAATGAGCCATTTTGCCAATTCAGATTTACCCGGTGGAACTCAAGCCCCATTGGAAAAAATTCAACATTTCTCATCGTTATCGTTACCCACTTGCATTGCAAATTCTGGTGCGGTGTTATGGCATCAAAATACACATTATGATTGGGTGCGAGCCGGTATTGTGCTGTATGGGGCATCACCAAGCGGTAAGTGGGCAGATATTGCCGCATATCATTTAAAAGCGGCAATGACCTTACAATCTGAAATTATCGCGATACACCATATCGAGGCGGGTCAATCTATTGGTTATGGTAGTAAGTTCACCTCAGAAAAACCAATGCGTATTGCAACGGTTGCCTGCGGTTATGCGGATGGATATCCACGCCATGCACCGACAGGCACGCCTGTTTGGTGTCAGGGGCGACGTTGTGAACTCTTAGGTGCTGTTTCCATGGACATGCTGACTATCGATATTAGTGATTGCCCTGAAGTAACAATTGGCACTCCCGTAGAACTATGGGGTGAGAATTTACCCGTTGATGATGTGGCACAATCTGCGGGTACAATTGGTTACGAATTATTATGCGCACTAGCACGTCGTGTACCCATTGATTTTTAATGAATAAGTATCACTTTTCATTTGCTTAGCTTATATTCATTGCTGAGAAAGATAGACAATGAATGCAATTTAGCTTTAAATGTGAACCATCTCACTAACGTAGGGGATACTCCTGCGTTATTCATCGTTTATTATTAACTTCATTTGAATAATTTGGGTTTAATTTAATATGTCTAAAACAGTTAAAATGACCACACTTGCCATTGCGTTAAGTGCGATTTCAAGCGCTGCTTTTGCTGGAACTTGGTCTGTTGGTGGTTCCGTATTAGCGCAAGCAACGCCTTATAAAGGCATCAAAACTAGCGATTACATTACGCCAGTTCCCGTTGTGAATTATGAGAGTGAAAATTTCTACTTCCGCACATTAGCTGTAGGTTACTACTTGTGGAATGATAAAGAAGACCAACTTTCTTTAGATGCATATTACTATCCGCATTTCTTTAAGCCAAAAGATAATGATAATGCAGATATGCGTAAGCTAGATCGTCGTCGTGACACTGTGATGGGTGGTTTCACCTACAGACATAACGCGGATTGGGGAACATTACGTTTCAATGGTTCTCTCGATATGTTATGGGAAAGCGAAGGCATGCGTGCTGAAGCAGCTTATCTATACGCATTTAAAGGCGATAACTGGTCACTAACCCCAGGGATTGGTATTAAATGGGATAGTGCGAAGTTAAACCGTTATGAGTTTGGAGTGACCTCGAAAGAGTCCGCAAAAAGCGGTTTAGAGCGTTACCAGCCAAACTCAAGTTGGACACCTTATGTTGAATTATCAGCTAACTATCGCATGACTGACAGCTGGTCATTATTTGCGCTAGGACGTGTTGATAAGCTGTCTAACGAAGTGAAAGATAGCCCGATGGTGAACAAATCCTATTCTGGTATTGTGTGGAGTGGTGTGACTTACACCTTCTAATTTATACGCTGGAATAGAATGAAAAACCCCAAAATGGCTAGGCTGTTTTGGGGTTTTATTTTTGCATGTATTCTTACAATTATTTTACGCGTGGTTATTCTTGCTGTGGCTGCGGTTTATTTTCGCGGCATACCATCACGAGAGAAAGGCGAGAAGGGCTTTGCGCTTCAGATTTCATTGGCATATGAATGCGAGCCGTTTCCACACAAACCATCTGTTTGTAACCATTATTAGGCATATCCTGCATGCTGCAAGATAGCTCCGCCCAAGGGTTCCAGCACACAACATCGCTGTGATGATAATGGTGCAACTCAATAGTGCGATTCCAGCCATCATCACGCAATAAACTGTACTCTTCGGGTTCAGTATAAATGCGGTCGGTGTGCTTATTGAATTTCAGTGGTTCAGAAATGTAAGCTTCTCTATCTGCTACTTTATCAATGTAATGTCCACCGAGACCATACACAGTGGCTTTTTGAATATCACTAATATTGAAGTAACTGTGCAATGCCGCTGTCGCTTCAAAATCCCCATAGCTTTCTAGTTCAAGTTCACAGGTTTCACCAAGCTTCATGCGCAGTATCAGTGTAAACTCATGCGGCCATAGTTTACGAGTGTATTCATTGTCGGTCAGAGTGAATGTGAGGATCACGCCACAATCATGTTCGTTATGGGCGGTAAATTGCCAAGGTAAAATACGGGCAAAACCATGGCTAGGGCTATTCACTGGACCAAACCATGGCCAGCAAATAGGAATACCGCCACGAATGGCAATCCCTTCTTTAAACGCACTTTCCGGACTTAACCAAAGGCAGGGTTTTTGACCTGCGGGTTGCCAGTCAATTAAGTGGGCACCTTGTAGGCTGACCGCACCACGTACTTTGGGGTGTGAAACTACGATGAGTGGCAACTCACCAAGTTGGCGTTGGGTAATATAAGGAGAAAGCTGTTTGATAACAGGTAAAGCAAAAATTTTATCATGCATTGTCTTGCGCCTGTGGTTGTTGGTCCATCATCACGACCTAAATCAGCGACTATAAATAGAACAGCGCCTATAAATAGGGCAGTAACTAGAAATAACAATATAACAAACTCACGATACTGCAAGTTGCATTGAGTGAAGCGGGAGACGCAGCTTGGAGTATATTGAGCTGGGCTTTAATTTTGCGTGTACGAAGGATACAAAAGAGCCGCCAAAAGGCGGCTCAGTCACACTAATTGCGTAACAACTCTTATTTAGAGATGTGAGCGATCAGGTCTAAAACTTTGTTAGAGTAGCCAGTTTCGTTGTCATACCAAGAAACCAGTTTCACAAAGTTGTCGTTCAGTGCGATACCTGCTTTAGCATCGAATACTGAAGTCAGTTTTTCGCCGTTGAAATCGGTAGATACAACGTCATCTTCGGTGTAACCCAGAACGCCTTTCAGTTCGCCTTCAGCTGCTTCTTTGATAGCATCACAGATTTGAGCGTAAGTTGCTGGTTTTGCCAGACGTGCAGTCAGGTCAACAACAGAAACGTTAGGAGTTGGAACACGGAAAGACATACCAGTCAGTTTACCGTTCAGCTCAGGGATAACTTTACCTACAGCTTTAGCAGCACCTGTTGAAGATGGGATGATGTTCTGAGAAGCACCACGACCACCACGCCAGTCTTTGTGTGAAGGACCATCAACAGTTTTTTGAGTCGCTGTTGTTGCGTGAACAGTGGTCATCAGACCTTCAACGATACCAAATTTGTCGTTGATAACTTTAGCCAGTGGAGCTAAGCAGTTAGTTGTGCAAGATGCGTTAGAAACGATTTCTTGACCTGCGTAAGCTTTGTGGTTAACGCCCATAACGAACATTGGAGTGTCATCTTTAGAAGGACCAGTTAACACAACTTTCTTCGCGCCTGCTTGGATGTGTTTACGAGCAGTTTCGTCAGTCAGGAAGATACCTGTTGCTTCAGCAACAACATCAACACCGACTTCGTTCCATTTCAGGTTCGCAGGATCTTTCTCTGCTGTAACACGGATTTTTTTACCGTTAACAACTAAGTGACCATCTTTAACTTCAACAGTACCGTTGAAACGACCGTGAGTTGAGTCGTATTTCAACATGTATGCCATGTACTCTGCATCGAGCAGGTCGTTGATAGCAACGATTTCGATGTCAGAACGCTCTTGTGCAGCACGGAAAACGATACGGCCGATACGACCAAAACCATTAATACCTACTTTGATAGTCATAGTATTTCCACCAGCTATTTTATTTCGTGAATTAAGATGTACTTAAAGTTACCAAAACCTTGCCAGCCGTCAAGCGGAATCGTGTCAATTATTGAAAAAAATCAATTCTGAAACCACTATCTGCATATTTGTCAGTCACTTCAGCAGCAAATACAGCCGCACGTATTATCGGGATTGTTCAGCATAATGAAACCATCCTTCAGTGATATATGTGAGACTCATCACAAATCAAACCGTAAAGTTCTAACCTTAATAGTCTAGAATAGTTTTTCACTGAACGTTGTTAAGTTTTTGTTGCTTGAAATAGGGGCATGCTGACTTCAGCAAGCGCCTTTTTGAAAAAGAGTAGGTAATCGATGTCGAATAAAGATAAGCAAACTATTGATTTGTCAAAGCTTAACCAAGTCCAACTGTATGTGACGCAGGAAGCTGGTACAGAGCCGCCATTTAGTGGTCAATTATTGCATAACCGTAAAGATGGCGTGTATGAATGTCTCTGTTGTGGCACACCTTTATTCCTTTCTGAGACAAAATTTGATGCTGGCTGTGGTTGGCCGAGCTTCTTTCAACCGATAGATGAAAGTTTGATAAAATTTATCGAAGATTTCTCCCACGGAATGCATCGTATTGAAGTGCGTTGTGGTCATTGTAACGCCCACCTTGGCCATGTATTTCCTGATGGACCTCAACCCACTGGGCAGCGTTACTGCATTAATTCAGCATCACTGAGCTTTACAGATGACAAAACGGGCGAAAAGACCGTTGGGTAGGTTGCTGAAGCTTGCTGAAGCACGAGTTATCACTCGGAAGTAACGATTCAGCTAAAGAGATATAATTAAAATAATCTTCATTATCACTTTATTCGTTTTATGAGGCGTAACGTGAGCGTAGAAATGGATACACAACAAATAGAACAACTACTGTCTGTGATGACCCCTGAAATTTATCAGCGCTTAGTGACGGCTGTCGAATTAGGTAAATGGCCTGATGGCGTACCGTTGACACCTGAGCAGAAAGAAAACACATTGCAGATGGTCATGTTATGGCAATCTCGCCATAATCATGATGCGGAACATATGACTGTTGGCACAGATGGTCAAATTACAATGAAGAGTAAGCAAGAATTAAAATCCCTGTTTCAAGGGGATAGATTGGCAACGTTGAAACCGCAAGAAAACGACTAAGCGTATAATATCGCCCCATGAATGATGGGGCGGTAATTGAGAATGACAACGATAAAACGGCTTAAGCTTAAAATGATAAGCTCATCAACTTGGCGCCCGCATTTTGCATTTCTGCTAAGGCGAGTTCACTATCTTCTGGGGCTAAATTCACACCACGACAACCGTCAACTAAAACATCCACGCAGTAGCCTAATTTCAGTGCATCTAACACCGTAAATTTAACGCAATAGTCGGTCGCAATTCCCATAACGGTTAAATGGCGAATTCCCTGTTGTTGGAGCCATGGATGCAGCTCCGTTTGACTGATACGGTCGTTATCGAAAAAAGCACTGTAACTATCCACTTGCGGGTTTTCGCCTTTAGTGAAGACTTTTTGGATAGCGTGGATATTAAGTTGAGCATGAAAATCAGCGCCATGAGAACCTTGTATGCAGTGTTCAGGCCACCAAACTTGCGGTAATCCATTTAATTCACCCAGTGTACCGACAGGGTGCCCAGAGTTAACGGCAAAACTCAGATGATCTTCAGGATGCCAATCTTGGCTGGCGATCACCGTCGTTCCTTGCGCTTGGCAAGTATCAATCATACGATTTGCTGTTTCAATGACCTGTTCACTTTGTTGAACCGCAAGTGCACCACCAGTGCAAAAATCATTTTGTAAATCGACTAACAGTAACGCTGATTTCATCATTTCTCTCAGTAGGTTATGGCTTACTCATCGGCGTAGCTTAACTCTCCACGCAAGTTATTTTGCATTAATTCGCGAATAAGCTCAGTGGTATAATCTTGGCTTAGTAAATAATGTAATTTACTCAATGCGGCTTCAAAAGTCATATCAAAACCACTAATCACTCCAGATTCTGCTAACGCATGTCCGGTAGCATAACCTTCCATATTCACGCGACCTGAAATACATTGAGTGAGATTAACCACAATAATGCCGCGTGACGTCGCTTCACGGAGGATCCGCAAGAGTTCAGGTTGTTGCGGTGCATTGCCAACACCATAAGAACGTAAAATAAGCGCTTTTACAGGTTGTTGAAGAATGTTACGTACGATTTCAATCGATAACCCTGGATATAATGTGACAACACCTATCGGCTGTGGAGTAATACGATGAGTTTTGAGTTCACCAATACCAATTGGAGCAGGGCAAGTATTGAAAGTACGGATGTGGATCCCTGCTTCCATCAAAGGTGAACAGTTTGGTGATGTAAACGCTTCAAAACCATCAGCATGTGCTTTTACGGTGCGGTTACCGCGATACAATTTATTATTGAAGAATAAACCGACTTCATTAATAGGATAGTTTGCCGCTAAATAAAGTGCATTGAGTAGATTGGTTTGCCCGTCGGAACGTAGTGCTTCGAGTGGAATTTGTGACCCTGTCACGATGATCGGTTTCTTAAGATTTTCGAACATGAATGAAAGCGCAGAGGCAGTAAATGCCATGGTATCCGTACCATGTAGAATCACAAACCCATCATATTTATCATAATTTTCGCTGATGTCATCGGCGATATTCTGCCAGTCTTCGGGGGTGATGTCCGAAGAGTCGATTAATGGTTGATGCTCCCGGATCGTAAATGTTGGCATTTCAGGGCGATGGAATTCGGGCATTTGCGCTAGCTGGGCTTGTAAGTGACCTGAAACGGGAATATAACCTTGCGGAGAGTGGCGCATACCGATGGTGCCACCCGTATAAACGACATAAATCGATTTCTTCTGCATTTTGTTACCTGACGATGACAGATGAAGTTCTGTGTGTGAATAATTTGGATTATAAGGATTTTGGCTTATTTGCCGGAGATAATCTATGGATAAAACAATATATTGCAGATTGTTGTGATGGCAAGAACGCTTTACGCTAGGTATTTTCCCTTTAAGGTATCCCCTCTATGATGACCATAGAGGGGGCGACAGTTAGTTAATTTCCGCGCAGTTTAAACAAAAAGCATAACGATTTTGCGGATCATTCATTTTCAAGAAAAACTGTGCCTGGCGGCGGATATCCGTCACCGCGGCTGGCGGTAGGAAAGCTTGCAATGCGTCAGGCATCATGACTTGAACATTGTTAGTCACTTCAAGGATTAATTGATCCATAAAGGAGAGTTCAGGCTGCATCCAATCCAATTCAACTGATTTCACTTGCGCTAGTTCAGCTGCTTTTGCGACAGCATCATCAAAATCACCTAATTGGTCAACTAAACCTATTTTTAGTGCGTCTTTCCCAATCCAAACGCGACCTTGAGCAATTTTATCTATCTCTTCTGGCGTTTTATGGCGTGATTGAGCGACTAAGCCGATGAAGGTTTGATAGCCGTTTTCGATAGTAATTTGCATCATATCAGCAAATTGTGGGCTGATCCCTTTAGTGACAGAAACGCCCGCCAATGGTGAAGTTGAGACGCCATCGGTGTAAACACCGATAGATTCGAGTGAATTCTCAAAGGTGTTGATCACGCCAAAAATACCAATGGAGCCTGTTAGCGTGCTTGGGCTGGCAATAATGTAGTCCGCAGGCGTTGAGATCCAATAACCGCCGGATGCAGCCATACCCCCCATAGAAACCACAACAGGTTTTTTCGCCGCACGGGCTGCGGCTAATTCATTACGAATTAAGTCAGAGGCGCTGACGCTTCCACCTGGGCTATTGACCCGTAATACGATAGCTTTGATATTGTCGTTTAATCGCGCATCACGAATTTGGGCAGCAAGGGTTTCTCCACCAGCAATACCGGGTGTTTGTGGTCCATCCATGATGGCACCTTGTACCACAATCACTGCGATATTACCTTCGCTGTTGCTGGTATCGGCGATTTGGGTGGAATAATCATAAATGCTGATACCATTGAACGTTTTATCGTCTTTATTCCAACCAAATTGGTTGGAGAACACGTTCTCAGCTTGCTCTCGGGTGTAGATCTTATCCACCAATTTTTGTTGTAAGGCATACTGTGCGGTATCACCTTTCACGAGGCGGAGTTGGGCAATTAGCTTATCGGCACCCGGGAAAATGTGTTCTGCCTGGGTTTTGCGGTTTTGTGCGATTGATCCTAAATAATTATCCCATAGAGTGATTAGCCAGAGCAGGTTTGCTTCTCGGGCCTCAGGGGACATATTATCGCGCATCATCGGCTCTACCGCAGATTTATAGGTACCGACACGGAAGATATGGCTACTGACTTTCAGTTTTTCTAATAACGACTTGTAATACAGTGTATCGGTTGAGAAACCGTAAATGCCCACTGTACCATGGGGTGCGAGGTAAATTTCATCGGCGAAGCTTGCTAAATAATATTGAGCTTGGGTGTAGCTGTCGCCCATGGCATAGACGGATTTTCCGGAGGCTTTAAATTCTTCAATGGCTTTACCAATGTATGCCATAGAGGGTTGATCTGCGCTGACCAAATTATCTAAACGCAATATTAAACCTGTAATGCGGTCATCGTTGGCAGCGGTACGAATAGTGTCGACGATATCAAACAGCGAGTTTTCTTGCATGAGGTTATTAGAGCTACCTAATAATTCACGACTCATACGACCAAAAGGATCAGGCGATGAAACTTGGTCAACAACGATACCTTGAAGATCAACGACCAGTGCACCAAAATAGTTTTTCTCTGGCTTACTGTCCGTTTGCAATAGAGAATAGGCACCGATCACTAAAAATAACAACACGAAGAAAATTGCGTTGAAAATAAATTGTCGAATGAAATTAATGATTCGCCAGCTAAACTTAAAGACTGTGGCGAAAATATCCCAGAGTTGTCGCATTTTTTCTCCAGTGTGAGGATATCAATCAAGGTTGGCGGCATAAAATGGCACGCGAATGATTTAGAATATCATTTATTTGATGGTTGATTAATAGATAGATTAATCAATAGATTTAATCCTATACAGTATCAAACGATGACAGATACCAAATAATGTAATACAGGATTATTCATAACAAAACCATTGCGAGCGTTGTACAATAGCCTGATGGTATTTCTATTTTGCTGTGCACTACATCAGCTTACTCTTAATCGGAGATCAATATGGATGCATTAACCCTTTTGTTGAACCGTCGTTCAGCTTCACGTTTAACCTCACCTGCGCCGCAAGGCGAACAACTCGAAAATATTCTTGCCGCTGGGATGAGAGCACCGGATCATGGCGCGTTAAAGCCATGGCATTTTGTTGTGATGCAAGATGAAGGAATTGCCCGCTTTAGTCAGTTGCTCGAAAAAGCCGCAGTGGAAGGTAAACTTGGGGCAGAAGTGGAAGAAAAAGCGCGCAATGCACCATTTCGTGCACCTCTTATCATTACTGTCATTGCAAAAGTAAAAGATCACCCAAAAGTCCCTCAGTGGGAACAAATTGTTGCAGCAAGCTGCACGGTTCAAGCAATGCAGATGGCGGCGTTAGCACAAGGGTTTGGCGGTATCTGGCGTTCAGGTTCATGGACAGAAGATGCGATTGTGCGGGAAGGGTTAGGCTGTGAAGAGAATGACCATATTGTCGGCTTTCTTTACTTAGGAACGCCAGAATTAAAGGCACCTGCAAAAGCTCAGCAACCTGATATGACAGGTTTTGTGACATATTTCTAAAGAGATAGACAATGACAGAAAAAATTAGATTGACCCAATACAGTCACGGTGCAGGCTGTGGATGTAAAATCGCACCTAAAGTATTAGAACAAATTTTGCATACTGAGCAAGCTAAATTCCATGATCCCCATTTATTAGTGGGCAATGAAACCAAAGATGACGCGGCGGTTTATGACTTAGGTAATGGCATTGGTATTATCAGTACCACAGATTTCTTTATGCCAATCGTGGATAACCCATTTGAATTTGGACGCATTGCGGCGACTAATGCGATCAGTGATATTTTTGCGATGGGCGGAAAGCCGATTATGGCGATTGCCATTCTAGGTTGGCCTATTGCAAAATTGCCACCTGAAGTGGCGCGTGAAGTGATTGAAGGTGGGCGTGCAGCATGTGCTGATGCGGGTATTTCATTAGCTGGCGGTCATTCCATTGATGCACCGGAACCTATTTTTGGTTTGGCGGTAACTGGGGTGGTAAATACAGATTATGTGAAGAAAAACAGTGCAGCGAGTGCAGATTGCGAATTGTTTTTAACTAAACCGCTTGGTATTGGCGTGTTGACCACCGCAGAGAAAAAAGGGGCTTTGGCACCCGAGCATGAGCATCTTGCTGCGGAAACTATGTGTCAGATGAATAAATTCGGCGCGGTTGTTGCACCATTAGACGGTGTGACTGCAATGACGGATGTGACCGGTTTTGGTTTACTTGGGCATTTAAGTGAAATTTGTGAAGGTTCAGGCGTTCGAGCTCAAATTGCCTTCAGTCAGGTGCCAAAATTAGCGGATGTTGAGAAATATATTGAAGCGGGCTGTGTACCGGGTGGTACTCAACGTAACTTTGATAGCTACGGTCACTTGATTGGTCCAATGAGCGACATGCAACGCAAATTGTTGTGTGATCCTCAAACCTCAGGTGGTTTGCTCATCGCAATTAAACCATCGGAAGTTACTAAAATTAAAGACATTGCACAGCAGCAAGGTGTTTTGTTACAGTCTATCGGGAAATTATTACCCCCACAGGACAATGTGCCTTTAATTGAAGTGATAGATTAATCTATGCGTTTGTTTATTGCGGAAAAGCCCAGCCTTGCACGGGCAATTGCGGATGTACTGCCAAAACCCCATCGTAAAGGGGATGGCTTTATTCAATGTGGTGATGATCAAATGGTCACATGGTGCATTGGACATCTTTTAGAACAAGCAGAGCCGGACGCTTATGATCCGCGCTATGCCCGTTGGAATTTGCAAGACTTGCCCATTATTCCTGAAAAATGGCAGTTGAAGCCTCGTTCCGCAGTAACCAAGCAACTAAATACTATCGATGCTCTCTTGAAGCAAGCGAGCGTCGTTGTTCATGCCGGAGACCCTGATCGAGAAGGGCAGCTGCTGGTGGATGAAGTCTTGGATTATTTCAAACTTGATCCGGAAAAGCGTAAAAATGTAAAACGTTGCTTAATTAACGATTTAAACCCTCAAGCTGTTGAGCGTGCTATCGACCGCTTGCGTGAAAACCGTGAATTTATTCCGTTATGCGTCTCTGCATTAGCCCGTGCTCGTGCTGATTGGCTGTATGGGATCAATATGACCCGTGCATATACGTTGTTGGGGCAACGAGGTGGCTATCAAGGTGTGCTTTCTGTTGGACGTGTTCAAACACCCGTCTTAGGTTTAGTCGTTAGACGTGATGAAGAAATAGAAAACTTTATTCCAAAAGATTTTTTTGAAGTCAAAGCACATATTGTGACACCGAAAGATGAGCGTTTTGTGGCAATTTGGCAGCCGAGTGAATCTTGCATCGATTTTCAAGATGAAGAAGGGCGTCTCATCCACCGTCCGTTAGCGGAACATGTGATTTCGCGTATTGAAGGAAAGCCGGCAATTGTCACGCAATATCAGGACAAAAAAGAGTCTGAAATTGCGCCGTTACCGTTTTCTTTATCCGCATTACAAATTGAAGCTGCCAAAAAATATGGACTGAGTGCTCAAGAGGTCCTCGATATTTGCCAAAAACTGTATGAAACCCATAAACTTATCACATATCCACGTTCAGATAGTCGCTATCTGCCTGATGAGCATTTTGCTGGGCGCCATGCCGTATTGAATGCAATTGCTGTACACCAACCCGAATTAACGGAGTTCGAATTACCTGAACTCGATAAGAAAAACCGTTGCTGGGATGACAAAAAAGTGGATGCGCACCATGCGATTATTCCAACAGCAAAAACGGCGGCGGTGCGTTTAACTGAAAATGAAAGCAATGTTTATCAACTGATTGCTCGTCAGTACATTATTCAATTTATGGCTGATGCGGTTTATCGCAAATGTACTATCGATTTAGATATCGAAAATGGCAAGTTCAATGCGAAAGCCCGTTTTCTTGCCGAAGCGGGTTGGCGTGTGGTATTAGGCAGCAAAGAACGTGATGCAGAAAACGATGGGATGCCATTGCCAATTGTGAAGAAAGGCGATGATCTTTTATGCGAAAAAGGGGAAGTGGTCGAACGACAGACCCAACCTCCACGACCATTTACGGATGCAACCTTATTATCCGCCATGACAGGTATTGCGCGTTTTGTACAAGATAAAGCATTAAAAAAAGTATTGCGTGAAACCGATGGTTTAGGGACCGAAGCGACCCGTGCAGGCATTATCGATCTACTCTTTAAGCGCCAGTTTCTCTTTAAAAAAGGGCGCTATATCCATGCTTCTCCCGCTGGGCGAGCGTTGATCCACGTTTTACCAGATATGGCGACACTACCTGATATGACTGCTCATTGGGAATCAAGACTCACGCAGATCAGTGAAAAGCAAACGCGCTATGATGATTTTATGCAACCGTTAAGCCAAACATTGATTAATTTGATTCAGCAAGCGAGACAATATACCAATCTTCGTGCATTTCGAGAACTACCGCCTCCGCCCAATGCAAAAGGAATGAAAAAGAGCTTGAAAAAAGCCTCTGGTGCCAGTAAAGCAAATAAATCTGCCTCATCAAAATAAGTGTTATCAGACAATTCGTGTTTATCGCTAAAAGAGTTTGAAAAAGCGTTTTAGTAGTGACAAGGAGATGTTCCAAAAGCGCTTGTTAACCATAACTTTTTGTCATCGTTCAATTTGAACCCATCAAGGCAGCATATAGGTTCTATTTGTGCAGGGGCATTCATTCTTCATGCGTTAAATCTATTACCCAAACGACAAGCCACAACTCATCGAGATGCAGAGGCGGCATTAAGCGCATTATCAGTAGAATTTATGGCGCAGCCATTTGTTTGTCATGGAAAGGTGGCGACAGCGGGAGGCTGCTTATCTGCACTTTATCTCGTGGGATGGTTAATCGATTTTAGCTTACACCAAGGACTGATGTAAAAAACGGTCAAGTGCAAAGCATAATGTAAAAAGCTTTTAGGACAAAATCGTGCTGCCCTAAAAGCGAATAATTTTGTCGAGCTTATTTAGTCAGATCAAATTCAGCCCAAACAGGTGCATGGTCAGACGGTTTTTCCATTCCACGAATGTCGTAATCGATACCAGTGGCACGACAACGGCTTGCGAGCTTTTTAGACGCTAACAGAAGGTCAATACGCAGTCCTCGGTTATCATCAAAACCCTTGGAGCGATAATCAAACCAAGAATAACAGTCAGTGGTATCAGGATGCTGTTCACGGTAAGTGTCTACAAGCCCCCAACCCAGTAATCTCTCTAACCATTCACGCTCTTCAGGTAAGAATGAGCATTTACCTGTCTTTAACCAGCGTTTGCGGTTGACATCGCCAATACCAATATCTAGATCGGTTGGGCTGATATTCATATCACCCATGATGAGTAGTTGAGAATCTGCAGTTTGCGTTGATGTCACATAATCTTGTAGATCACGGTAAAATTTTTCTTTTGCTGGAAATTTGGTTGGGTGATCACGGCTTTCTCCTTGAGGGAAGTAGCCATTCACGACAGTGAGGATACCTTCATTAGTTTGGATATCCGCCATGATAATACGGCGCTGAGCTTCTTCATCGTCAGTAGGGAAGCCTTTTCTGACGGCGATTGGCTCATTTTTTAACAGTAATGCCACACCGTAGTGGGCTTTTTGTCCGTGATAATAAACATGGTAGCCTAATTTACTGACTTCCTCGTAAGGGAACATATCGTCATGGACTTTCGTCTCTTGTAACCCGATCACTTCAGGTTGATGCTTTTCGATAATCGCTTCCAGTTGATGAGGACGTGCTCTTAGACCATTAATGTTGAACGAAATAAATTTCATGGTTACTTATCACCCATTGCTTTAAATATGATTGAAGAGATTCTAGCAGAAGCTAACAATAGTGTAACTATTAAATATTTTTTGTTTATATAATTGCCCATAATTTATTAGTGAATTTTAATTTTTGATAATAATATATCTATAGATGCTAATTAAAAAATGTTTGTTAGTTTTATAATTAACTACCTAAAAGTTCATTTAAAGTCAGTTGGTTATTTATATTTTAATGTGATTTAATGGTGGGGCAATAAAAAATAATCAAATGAAACAGTATAATATATTGCTTTGCTATGTTGGAAAATATAAAAATACTTTTATGAAATATTGTTAACCATCAAATGAAAAAATTTATTTAAATTTTTATTTGGTGTTCGAGATTATGGGTTAATCAACATATTGTTATTTAAAAATAATTATGTTGGTTTACATTTCAATAAATAGAATGGGGTCATAGATATGTTCTTTTCAAGAAAATTAGAGGCGTTTATGGCAGTTGTTGAGAATGGCTCGCTAAGCAAGGCTGCAAGGGTGATGAACCGCACGACACCCCCCATCGCAAAATCCATAAAAGACTTTGAAACGAGTTTGGGTAAACGGCTTTTTAAAAGAGAAAAATTTGGAATGACATTAACTAAGGATGGCCAAGAACTTTATAATGATCTCAGAGATCTTTACCTACAGGAAAAAGAAATAACAAAGAAACACTTTTCTGGTTACATCGTTAATGAAGCCAATATTTATTATGACTGGGGGAAGGAAAATCATTTAATTAATTTGTATCAAGCCGCACATAAAAATAATGTTCAGGTTAATATATTAAGATTTAACTATGATGAGGTAGATGAAATTGTCGACTATGATGGAAATACTTTAATTTTAAGTTCTGAATTAGTTATCAGTGAAAGATTTTCATTGCAAAAAAAATAGAGAATGCGCCGTTAGGTATTTATTGCAGAAAAGAGTTATATGAAAAATTCAATCATGACGTAGTGGTATTGCTTCAACAAAGTACTTGGTTATGCGATCCGTCATTTTACAAGAGCTCACTAATGAGTGATTTGTTGGCAAAAGTTGAGACTGCTGAAAGTAAATCCAGTATCCGACAGATGGACAATATTGGATGTTGCCAAAGTTTTATTCAAGATGGGGATTTTCTTGGAATCATTGACCACTATCCTGAGGATGAATTGATCGACAGATCACTGATTTATGTGTCACTAAACGGGATTTTGGATAAAAGTGATTGTTACATTTACAAATCAAAGTCACATTCAAGTGTGTTAAATCGATTTATTGGTGTTGTAGATAAACTTGGAAAAGAGACTGCTTAGATGGTGGTGGGAGAAGGATTCGAACCTTCGAAGTCTGTGACGGCAGATTTACAGTCTGCTCCCTTTGGCCGCTTGGGTATCCCACCAGATTTTGAATTGCTGTAATCGTTCACAGCGGGCGGCATCATATCAAATGACGCGCCCCTGTAAAGTATTAATTGAAAAAAAATGTCTGAATGCTGGATTTTTAATCTTAACGCGTGATAAATCAACAAATTAATGCAATTAATAACTGAAATGCTCTGTTATAAAATAATTGTCCGATTACCGTAAACAAAGACACGTTGTGCGAGAACCCAGTATAAGGCATGGCTCAGCACGTTTTTTTCAACATCACGACCAGCGCGCATCATATCATCCGCAGTGAAAGTATGATCTACGTTGATAACGTTTTGCGTGATGATAGGGCCTTCATCTAAATTATCATTCACAAAGTGGGCTGTCGCCCCAATGATTTTCACACCGCGCTCATAGGCTTGGTGATAAGGACGTGCACCAATGAATGCTGGTAAGAATGAATGATGAATATTAATAATTTGGTTTGGATAGCGCTGAACGAAGGCAGGTGTTAGTACACGCATATATTTTGCCAGTACAACATAGTCAGGTTGGTACTGATCAATCTGAGCGGTTAATTTCTCGTCATGTTGATCACGAGTTAATCCTTCGTGGCTGATATGATGGAAAGGAATGCCAAATTGTTCGACAAGATTTTTTAGCGTGTCGTGGTTGCCAATAACGGCGGCAATTTCCACATCTAACCCATCATAAGCACTCTTCATGAGGAGATCCCCAAGACAGTGAGCTTCTTTGGTAACCATAACGACAATGCGGCGGCGTCCCGCAGAGTTTAATTCACGCTTAGAACCTTCTGGCAACGCATCATCTAAATCTGCTAGCAATGTTTCGTCGTTAAAAATGCCTTCCAGTTCCGTTCTCATAAAAAAACGACCAGTGCGGTGATCGACAAATTCATTATTTTGGATAATGTTAAGCTGGTGTTTGTAGCAGATATTGGTAATTTTAGCGATTAATCCCTTAGCATCAGGGCAAATAGTTCTGAGAATTTTTTTCTGTACGTTTTTGTGTTGCATGGAACTGCCTAATCCTTAACTAACAAAAGTCCAATAATTTAGACTCATCGTAATATGTGCAAAGAATATGCGAATTGATAAACAGAGAATTAATAACTATCGCAGCACTTCTTGAATTTTTTTCCTGAGCCGCATGGGCAGTTATCATTACGCCCAACTTTTGGTGTTATTCCATCAATGTAATACCACTGTGCATCAATGCGAAGAAAACGGGAACGTTCGTGAATAAGCTGTTTATGATCAGCTTTTTCATCAATAAAGCAAGCCGAAAATTCGACATAAGCTTCGTCAGGATTTTTAGCATGAGAAGAACTAATGACACGCAGTCCTAGCCATTCAGTTTGTTCAAAATTTTCTACGGTAGCATCGCGCCACTCTTGTGCTTGGCAATCTGGGTGCCATGTTTTAATGAGGTAATCTGCATCTCGGTGAACATAAGCACTGTATCGTGAGCGCATTAATTGCTCTGGAG
The DNA here is from genome assembly GCF_028479465.1 of Providencia sp. PROV208. Lineage (NCBI taxonomy): Bacteria > Pseudomonadati > Pseudomonadota > Gammaproteobacteria > Enterobacterales > Morganellaceae > Providencia > Providencia sp. PROV208. Next base: position 156,564 of record NZ_JAMPNS010000015.1, read on the forward strand.
TTTCAGCAATAGTCTGCCCAGATATCAGCGGAGAGCAGCATTGGTCAAACGGCAGAGGATGACCGCAACTACAATTATTTTTTAAAGATTGGTTCATTCTTTTCTCGATAAAATAACTATACTTAAAAAATATAGTCGTTAATGATTTTGCGATATGACTATTGTTGTCACAATATATGACTTATTAAACCAGGGTAGTCGTGGTAGGTATGATATGAAAAATAGAAAAATACTCATAGTTGAAGATGAAAAAATTTTTTGTACTATTCTTCGTGAATACCTCGAAAGTTTAGAAACCGACGTCTATATCGCGGATAATGGTGCGCTTGCACTTGAACTGATCACGCAACAGCAGGTGAAACCTGATGTGATTTTATGTGACCTAAATATGCCCATCATGAACGGGGAAGCGTTTATGGCAGAACTGGTAGAACGCAATATTAATGTGCCAGTGATTGTCATATCAGCAACGACGGATTTTACTCAATTGGATCGCATGTTTCGCCTTGGAGCGAAAGATGCACTATTGAAGCCGATAAAAAATCTTGATGAAGTCAAAGTGACGATCCATGCGGCGTTGTATCCTGAACAATATGATCCCGAAGCATTGATTGAGAATGAAATACAAAATATTTCGAATATTCTAAATAATGACAAGCTGGATATGTTGGCCATTTTAAAACAATTGCAACCTCCCGTTGTACAGGTCATTAATGGCTATAAGATAAACTATAGACAATTAAATGAAGCGAATCGTTTTGGTTTACTGTTGGATATTGCAGCAATATCAGAAGAACAAATTGGCTTTTATTGTATCGATATAGAGCGTTCTCCGCATGAAGGTATCATGGCGGCTTTTTTAATTAGAGTGGTATTTAATGATTTGCTCAAGAGCGCAGTAAATAACCGAGATAAAAAATTGCCTCAAATTGATAACATTATTAACCAAATAAATCATCTACTTGAAGAGTCAGGTTTTTCAGGTCAGTTTCCTTTGCTGCTTGGTTACTTTAATACTAAGTCCAAAAGTGTGATTTTGGCGAGTGCAGGGCTCGAAGCTGATATTACCACGGGGAATGAGCACTACCACTTAGCGCGCAACATTCCATTGGGCACCTTGAAAACATACCATTCAAATCGATTAGATTTTCAAGGTGAGAATTGGAGATGCCTTATTCATAATTCGAATCAAAAAATTAAGCTGATGTTTAATCCTGATGCTCAGAAATAATGCATGTATTTAATGAATATGGGTTCTATTTATCTTAAATGGGGCTATCTCTATTTATTCAATAATGAATCCTGATATACTGGCGCGCACTAAAAACGCGCCAGTATAGTTTATTGACAAGATAAATGGTGCTTATTAAATTTTCGGAGTTCTCAAGATGATCAAACGCAAGGTGCGTAAAGCGGTAATCCCTGTAGCGGGTTTAGGAACACGGATGCTTCCTGCAACGAAAGCGATCCCGAAAGAGATGTTACCTGTTGTGGATAAGCCTTTAATCCAATATGTAGTTAATGAGTGTATTGCTGCTGGGATTAATGAAATTGTGTTAGTAACACACTCATCTAAAAATTCTATTGAAAACCACTTCGATACGAGCTTTGAACTTGAAGCTATCTTAGAAGCGCGTGTGAAACGCCAACTGTTGGATGAGGTTAAGTCTATTTGTCCAAGCCATGTGACGATTATGCAAACGCGCCAAGGTATTGCTAAAGGTTTGGGACATGCGATTCTATGTGCTAAGCCATTAGTGGGTAACGAACCTTTTGCCGTCATTCTTCCTGACGTTATTTTAGATCGCTACAGCACCGATTTAACGAAGTTCAATCTTAAAGAGATGTTAGAACATTATGAAACAACAGGAGCTAGCCAAATTTTAGTTGAGCCAGTACCAGAAGAAGATGTTTCTAACTATGGGATTGTGGATTGTAATGGTGTGACATTACAACCAGGCGATAGTAAACCTATTTCTCGTATGGTTGAAAAACCTAAGCGTGATGAAGCGCCATCAAATTTATCAATTGTAGGGCGTTATGTATTATCTGAAAAAATTTGGGATGCATTGGCAAAAACTGCCCCAGGTGCTGGCGACGAAATTCAATTAACAGATGCCATCGCTTTAATGATGGAAAATAAAGAACCTGTTGAAGCTTACCACTTATGTGGTAAAAGCCATGACTGCGGAAATAAATTAGGTTACATGAAAGCCTTCGTAGAATATGGCATGCAACACGATACGTTAGGAAATGATTTTTCCGCATGGATTCAAGAGTTAGCCGCTAATTTAGATACTACTGCGAAATCTAATTAATAGATAAACTCCCTTTATGCGTATAAAAAGCTAACCAAAATGGTTAGCTTTTTTTATACAAATCTATAAAGGGAGTATTCGGATTTTAAGTGTCATTAAATGTCAGTGATATAATATAAATCTATAACACCTGTGTCGCGTGTGAATTAATTAGCGTAAGACCTATCAAGGTGAGTTCAAGAATTTTATCTGATGAGATTACGTAACTTTACTTTAACGCTATATTTTATTTTGTACTATTATTTTTGATTAGCGCTGGATGAAGAAAAACGGATTAGGAAAGATGAAGGATGGATAATATTGGAGTTGTTATAAATAAAAACACCCTTATAAAAAGGGTGTTTAGAATTTGAAAGGTTGTTAATCTTAGATTAAGAAATCGTCTAAAGATTTACCTTGTTCTTCGATTGCAACTTTAATTACTGCTGGAGTACGACCTTGGCCTGTCCAAGTTTTAGTTTCGCCGTTCTCATCAACATATTTATATTTTGCTGGACGAGCTGCACGTTTAGCGCGGGTGCTAGTGCTTTTACCTGAATCCATAGTTTGCAGAAGGTCATTTAAATCTACGCCTTGTTCTAAAATCATTTCGCGAACTTTTTCGAGTTTACGATTACGTTCTTCGACTTCAGCGCGAGCTTGGCTTTCTTCTTCACGACGCTCATCAACAACGACGGTTAATTTTTCCAGCATTTCTTCTAAAGATTCTAAAGTAACTTCACGTGCTTGAGCACGAAGAGTACGGATGTTATTTAAGGCTTTTAATGATTCGCTCATTTTCCTGGTCTCAATTTTATATGTTGGCATGTGTACAGTAATAATAGAGTGCTATTTTAAATTCTGCAATAGCTAAATTACTTTCGTAGTTTAAAAGTTATCTTTAACGAATGCAATTTTTTTACAAAAGAATTATAAAAATTTTCGTTGCTATAAATTTCGCTATTATCAATAACGGAACTAATGAAAAAAGGTAATTAGGAAATGCCAATAAAATTTATATTAATAGGCTCATGATAAGCATTACCTTTTGTTTGGGGATGTATCAATGGATGTCTTTAACGTAAATTTTCTTTTTTTGACATAATAAAGTTAGCAATATGTGCCAATGGCTATACCAAGGAAAGTTAATATCAGTTTGAGATTAATTGTCTAGCACACAAAAAGAATGTGACTTAAAGTCACTAATTTAACATAGTGATGGGCGGAAATTCATACACTTACTTATCAGCATAGAGTTTCAGTTAATCTTAAAATGCCTTTATGCTAAAATATTCTGAAACATTATTTTTAGGAAACCGCCCAATGGCACAGCTCTACTTCTATTATTCTGCAATGAATGCAGGTAAATCGACTTCATTATTACAATCTTCCTATAACTACCACGAACGTGGAATGCGTACTTTGATTTTTACCGCTGAAATTGATAATCGTTTTAGTCATGGCAAGGTGTCTTCTCGGATAGGGTTATCTGCAGATGCGTTATTATTTTCGCCTATAACGGATATGGCGGAAATTATCAAAAATGAAAATAGTGTTCAGAAAGTACATTGTGTGCTTATTGACGAATGCCAATTTTTGACAAAACAGCAAGTAGAACAATTATGTGATGTAGTCGATAATTTAGACATTCCAGTACTTTGCTATGGTTTGCGTACGGATTTTTCTGGGGAATTGTTTGCAGGAAGTCAGTATTTATTAGCGTGGGCAGATAAATTAGTTGAGTTAAAAACCGTCTGTTATTGTGGGCGTAAGGCAAATAAAGTTTTACGCATTGGTGGTGATGGTATACCAGTATATGAAGGAGCACAGGTGGATATTGGTGGAAATGAAAAGTATATCTCAGTCTGTCGCAAACATTACTCCGATGCTATCAAACAAGCTCAATTAATGAATAGTGGAGCGATAGAGAAAACACCGTTTAACTTCAAATAAATGAAGATTAAGATTAATTAGGCATATAGTTTACAAATAGGAATATCAGGTTATTAAGACATTTTTGTCAAATAAGGTAAATAAATTAATAAAATACTCAATCTACTTGTAGTTAAAAATGGTTCGTAACAAAAAAAAAGTTTAAAACGGATTGAATAAAATTTGATAAGCCTCATGTTTTTAACATGGGGCTTTTTAGTGGATTAATTTTATACATGAACACATTATCCTATAATCAAAAAATGCAAATGTGCTTAAATGGTAGCGCGTAATGAAATTTAACATCTCAAATCTTAAAAACGACAAGTTTTTATTATTGTTTCTTTGCTTTGGAATACGCCTACGGTAATAGGAATATAAGGTAGGGTTGATTATATGCTCGTGGCAGTGAAACGAAGACTAATGAAAAGAGCATTGACGGGAATAAAATCGACTGCTTTTGTTCATAAGGTGACAACGAGATTATAACGTCTAGCCATTTCTTCATGTTTCCATTTCGCTAGGGGAAGCTAAGGTAACTGTGAATGTCCTCTCTGTACTATCTTTCCTCATCGATACGCTGTTGTCACGGGCTAGTGGATGTAGTTGAGTTAGCTATCATTCATCGCTTTTTATCCAGGCTGAACGCGTTTAATGCCTTATTCAGTGACAATAGCTGGTAGGTAAGTGAACTCGTCGGAAAGCCCACCAAAATCATTAATCATTTGCCATTGAGCTTGGAAAATATTTCCTTGAATATTGGGTATTTCTATATCACTAAATGGTACCAATATCAGGCTTTTATTATAGTTTTTCTGGTTATATTTAATATTTACAACAGTTAGATAGTAAGGTGTTGGATTATTAAATTACCACATTTTTTGTTGTTGGTGAAGAGTCACTCGCTGGAAAATATGGCTATTGGGAGCACTGAGATGACTAGGTCGATAAAATACTTTAATGATGATGTTGGTGACAAACGTGGGTTTAGTCTTATTTGCTCGCTCTCGAAGGTGTTTTTCTGCTGGAATAGCGCGTGTATTTAAAAAGAAAAGAGATTCTCTATCGGCTGGTAATTCACTGTTATTTTTTAATAATACGCGAGCGCTAGACTGATTGTTTGCTTCTAATCGAAATAAGTAGGGGGTAACCAAAAAATAAGGTGACTTCGTACCTTCAATTTGTTCAGTCACGGTAGCCTGAATGAAATAGGGGATTGAATCCCCATTAATCACCGTGAATGTGGTGGAGGGGTGATCACTGTTTAATATTAATCTTGTTGGTTCCAGACGTAAGCCCACGCTGTAGGCTGAAAAGCTCAAGCACAGTAAAATTAAATAGGTAAAATCAGCCAGTTTTTTCATATCAATTTATGTCGTCCCGAGAAAAGAAAAGGTCATGGTTGATTGAAAAGAGTTCATTTATAGACTCATGTTTTTCTGGATGGGACTTAACATAAATATAAAAGGTTTTATGAAATTGATCCTTATTGGTGCTTTACTAAGCATTTCAACTGTTTTCAATAAAGTGACTCAAGTTAGCTGATACCGCAGCGTGGTTATATTTCGGAAATACATATACCAAGGTTTATATTTGGGTTATCAATAAGTCTGATGAGATCAACCTAATTTATAGGTGATATTCTAACGACGGTATTGTGGAGTAAACGAATGCTGCAATGAGAGAAGACGACTGCTTAGACAAATAATAGTAAGGTGGTTAGGGCGGTTATTTTATCATATATCCATCTTTGGGATGTTTGAATAAAGATAAAGGCTCCAAAAGCGTTAGGGGGATCCTAAATCTTTTGAAGCCTTTTTATCGATTAATGGCTATACCATTAGAATGCTAACTATTTTTTCGTGCTTTTCTTTTCTGCTTTAGGTGCAGCAAGTTCTGCGCCTTTTTCAGTAAATTCACGTCCGTAGTAAGAATCCAGTAACAGTTGTTTGATTTCAGAGATCAGCGGGTAACGTGGGTTAGCTCCAGTACATTGGTCATCAAACGCATCTTCAGACAATTTGTCTAAATGAGCTAAGAAGTCCGCTTCGGCAACACCAGCTTCACGAATAGATTTAGGAATACCTAAATCCGCTTTCATCTCTTCTAGCCAAGCAAGTAGACGTTCAATTTTCTCACCTGTACGGTCGCCTGCTTTGGTCAATCCTAAGTGATCAGCAATCTCAGCATATTGACGACGAGCTTGAGGGCGATCGTATTGGCTGAATGCTGTTTGCTTAGTTGGGTTATCATTTGCGTTGAAACGAATAACGTTACAAATCAATAGGGCATTAGCTAAACCATGTGGAATATGGAATTCAGACCCCAATTTATGTGCCATGGAGTGACAAACTCCTAAGAAGGCGTTGGCAAATGCAATACCCGCTAATGTTGCTGCATTATGAACCCGCTCTCTTGCTACAGGGTTTTTTGCCCCTTCATGGTAGCTTGCTGGCAGATAATCTTTTAACAGGCTTAGTGCTTTTAATGCTTGACCGTCAGAGAATTCATTCGCCAGTACAGAAACATAAGATTCCAGAGCATGAGTCACGGCATCTAACCCACCAAATGCAGTTAGCGATTTAGGCATGTTCATGACTAAGTTTGCATCAACAATCGCCATATTTGGTGTTAATGCGTAGTCCGCTAATGGGTATTTTTGACCTGTTTTATCATCAGTCACAACGGCAAATGGTGTAACTTCAGAACCTGTACCTGACGTGGTTGTAATCGCCACTAATTTTGCTTTTACGCCCATTTTCGGGAATTTATGAATACGTTTACGGATATCCATAAAGCGTAACGCTAATTCTTCAAAGTGAGTTTCTGGGTGCTCGTACATGACCCACATAATCTTAGCGGCATCCATTGGGGAACCACCACCTAACGCGATGATCACATCCGGTTGGAATGCTTGCATTTGAGCGGCGCCTTTACGTACAACAGACAAGGTAGGATCCGCTTCTACTTCAAAGAAAACATCCGTTTCAATATGGTGTTTTTTCAGCACATCAACAATTTCATCGACATAACCATTATTGAATAAATAGCCATCGGTGACGATAAAGGCGCGTTTTGCACCATCAGTGGCTATCTCTTCTAAAGCAATAGGAAGACATCCACGGCGGAAATAGATTGAATTAGGGAGTTTATGCCACAACATATTTTCAGCTCTTTTTGCCACGGTTTTCTTGTTGATTAAGTGTTTTGGTCCTACGTTTTCGGAGATAGAGTTACCTCCCCAAGAACCACAACCCAAGGTTAAGGATGGTGCTAACTTAAAGTTATACAGGTCACCGATACCGCCTTGAGATGCTGGGGTATTAATCAAAATACGCGCCGTTTTCATTTTTTCGCCAAAATAGCTTACTCGAGCATGTTGGTTATCTTGGTCAGTGTAGAGGCAAGAGGTATGACCAATACCGCCCATTTCAACTAATTGTTCTGCTTTTTCCACTGCATCTTCAAAGTTTTTAGCACGATACATTGCTAAAAGTGGAGAAAGTTTTTCATGGGCAAAAGGCTCTGATTCATCAATGAGTTTTACCTCACCAATCAGAATTTTGGTGGTTTCAGGAACGACAATACCTGCCATTTCTGCAATTTTAAATGCTGGTTGACCCACGATTGCTGCATTTAGGTTACCATCTTTTAAAATAATATTTTGGACAGCTTTGAGTTCTTTACCTTGTAGTAGGTAACCGCCATGGGTAGCAAAGCGCTCACGAACTTGATCATAAACTGCATCAACCACGACAACTGACTGCTCAGATGCGCAAATTACACCATTATCAAAAGTTTTTGACATCAAGATAGACGCAACGGCACGTTTGATATCGGCGGTTTCATCGATAACAACAGGGGTGTTACCTGCGCCTACACCAATAGCGGGTTTACCTGAGCTGTATGCCGCTTTCACCATGCCCGGACCACCGGTTGCTAAGATTAGGTTAATATCAGGGTGATGCATTAATGCGTTAGACAGCTCGACTGATGGGGAATCAATCCAACCGATGATATCTTTTGGTGCACCAGCTTCAATTGCTGCATTTAATACGATTTCTGCCGCACGGTTAGTCGCAATTTTAGCGCGCGGATGTGGAGAAAAAATAATCGCATTACGAGTTTTTAAGCTAATTAAAGATTTAAAAATGGCAGTAGACGTTGGGTTTGTTGTTGGGACAATACCGCAGATAATGCCAATAGGTTCAGCGATAGTAATGGTGCCAAAGGTTGGGTCTTCAGACAGAATGCCACAGGTTTTTTCGTCTTTATACGCGTTATAGATATACTCAGAAGCGAAGTGGTTTTTAATCACTTTATCTTCCACAATACCCATACCTGATTCTTCAACGGCTAGTTTAGCTAATGGAATTCGAGCATCAGCCGCAGCGAGAGCCGCAGCGCGGAAAATACGGTCGATTTTTTCTTGAGAGAAGCTGGCAAATTCACGTTGAGCTTTTTTGACACGAGCAACGAGTTCATTGAGTTCGGTAACATTAGTTACGGACATATAGATTACTCCTGATAAAGTTAAAATTTTTAAGCCAATGAGCAAAGCATCTAAAAAAAGCTGTTGTAACAAGACCACCTAAAACAACAGTATAGATAAACTTAACAATAATGCGTTTCACTCATGCTAATTGGCTTATAAATCTCAGATAAATAGCTCAAAAAGTAAAAATTAACTGATTCATAATAACGTTTATTAGTTAAGAACAGATTAACAAAAAGGGGAATTAATAAAGTGATCTAAATCACAAAATATGCAAGCTGACTCCTTTCAGCATGGCATTTTTACGTTTTAGTAGAAATTGCAAAAAAAGGATTAATGAATCGCTAAAAATGGGTGAATAAAACGTCGATTTTTGAGTGGTGAGACAACCTGCAATAAATAATTCTATTAAGATGCACAAAATTGTTCTTTAACTAAGGATTTTAGTCATTTCAGTGATAAAATTAATTCAGGTAAGCGTTTCTTGTTTAAGAATTTTATGAGGGTATTAATGGGTGAGCGCAACATTACTTGATTTATCAGGCTATATTAAATTTTTTATTGGTCTATTTGCGTTAGTAAACCCGGTTGGTATCCTACCTGTGTTTATTAGTATGACAAACTACCAAACTATCGCGAGCCGTAATCGAACAAATACAATAGCCAACTCATCAGTGGCAATTATTTTATGTACGTCTTTACTGGTTGGTGACTCAATATTACAGCTGTTTGGCATCTCAATTGATTCGTTCCGTATCGCGGGGGGAATACTAATTGTTACTATCGCTTTATCGATGATCAGCGGTAAAATTGGTGAAGATAAACAAAACAAACAAGAAAAAACCGAAACAGCAGTGCGCGATAGCATTGGTGTGGTTCCATTAGCTCTTCCATTAATGGCGGGACCCGGTGCGATCAGCTCATGTATCGTGTGGTCTTCACGATGGACAGGGTGGCAAAATTTTATTGGATTAGCGTTAACCAGTATTTTATTTGCTTTCTGTTGTTGGTTGCTGTTCCGTTCGGCATCTTTATTGGTTCGTTATTTAGGGCAGACAGGTATTAACGTCGTCACCCGTATTATGGGGTTATTATTAATGTCATTAGGTATCGAAATTGCTGTAACGGGTGTGAAAGCAATATTTCCAGGTCTTTTATAACTCATTGTATTTAGCCGTCTATCGGGACGGCTATTCCTACCTCTCTTTTATTACACATCATCATCTCATCTCATCTCATCTCAATCGACAATATCCATTTAATTTTTTTGAGTTACTCAAGATGTTCGAAATAGTTCCTCTGCACGATAAATATAAAATGTGATTATGTGTCGCACTTTTTGCAAATATAGGAATAAAAAGTAAGGAAATGTGAGCTGCGTAAATTTATTCACTATTCTCATTGGAGATTGTTAATGATATGTTTGGATTATTGTCATTGCAGGTCTTAAGTATTATTTAAGGTGTTTTTTTATCTAATTGTTTTTATTGTTTTATTTTCATTGTTACGTACATTTCAGTTATTCTGATGATGATTTAATGCTCGAAATGTTAAGTGTATGTGATTTTTTGCGGCTTTTTTTTATATGCCTTTTGTATAAATTAAAGTCAGTAAGGGCGTTTTTGGGAGGTTAAAGTAAAAAAGTTATTAGCAAACAATGGCTAAAAGCCTTTATGAGTCAATAACGAAAGGCTAAAAAAACACCATTCGACTTAATGTTGAAAATTTAATTATGAAATGGAGAAGGCGCAACGATGAAATTAACATCCAGACACTGTTTACTTTCTTGTCTCATTATCTCATCTACTGTTTTTGCTCAAGCGTTACCTACCTCAAATAAATCACCACAAACGATTACCATAAACAATGGTTCTGAAGTTGCTTCTCTTGATCCTCATAAAGTTGAAGGGGTGCCGGAAGGTAATATTATTCTTAATTTGTTAGAAGGGCTGGTTTACGAGGATATTGAAGGTAAAGCGGTTCCTGGTATGGCGAGCAGTTGGCAGAATGAAAATTACACCGTATGGACATTCACTATACGCGATGATGCCAAATGGAGTGATGGAACACCTGTTGTCGCAGAGGATTTTGTATATAGCTGGCAGCGACTAGCGGACCCGAAAACGGGATCACCTTATTCCAGTTATTTACAAAATGCTTATATCGAAAACTCAGAAGCGATTTTAAAAGGGCTGAAACCGAAAGAATCATTGGGTGTTAAAGCTATTGATGATAAACATTTGCAGGTAACACTCAGCCATCCAGTCCCTTACTTTATCGATATGCTTTCACATACCTCAATGAAGCCAGTTAACCGTAAAGCAATTGAAAAATATGGTGATAAATGGACACAACCCGGTTTCTTTATTAGCAATGGGGCATACATTTTGGATGAATGGACAGTCAATGAGCGAATTATTCTTAAGCGTAATCCACTGTATTGGAATAATGCAAAAACGCAGATTGACCAAGCTACTTTTTTAGCTATCACGTCTGAAGTCAGTGATAACAACCGCTATCGCAGCGGTGAAATCGACATTAGTAACTCTGCCATTCCGCCTACGTTGTTTAAAAAAATGAAGGCAGAGAAACCTAACGAGCTGTATGTTCGTCCATATCTGTGTACGTTTTACTATGAAATTAATAACCAGAAAGCTCCCTTTACCGACCCACGAGTGCGTGAAGCGATTAAATTAGGTTTAGACAGAGAAACGATCACAAATAAAATCATCGACCAAGGACAGGTCGTCGCTTATGGGTTTACACCGACATTTATTCATAATGGTCATTTCGCCATACCTGAATGGGCGAAACTTTCGGCGGAACAGCGTTACCAACGAGCCAAAGACCTGCTCGCTGAGGCTGGATACACGGCGAAAAATCCCCTTAAATTTACTCTACTGTACAACACATCAGATCAAAATAAGCAGCAAGCTATTGTTGCCGCATCGATGTGGCAAAAAAATATTGGTGCTCAAGTCACATTGCAAAACCAAGAATGGAAAACCAGCTTACAAAACCGCCATGAAGGAAACTATGAAGTTGCTAGAGCAACATGGTGTGCTGATTACAACGAGCCTTCTGCATTTTTGAATTCATTACTGTCGGATAACAGTAACAATACGGCTGCATACAAAAACAAAGCTTATGATCAATTGCTATTAGAGGCTTTGACTGCACCAGATGACCAATCTCGTCAAAAAATTTATCAACAAGCAGAGTCCTTGCTAGACAAAGACTCTGCGCTGGTTCCCGTTTATTACCGCGTGAGTACAAGAATGATCAAGCCCACAATTGGAGGATTTAAAGGAGGAGACCCTCTTGATCATATGGATGTTAAGCGGTTATATATAAATTCTACTAATCAATAATTTTGTAATAAACAAAATAACTGTTTACTGACTCAGTAATCGGATGCATCAACAACACAACCAAAACAAGAGTATGGGAGTAACCAAAATAATGAGCAAATTACTGAATAAGACCTTTGTTGCTTTAAGCGTTGCTGCTGGGTTAATGGCAGGGACGATGGCGACAAGTTATGCTGCAGTTGTTCCTGCTGGCGTGGAGCTAGCCGATAAACAAGTTATCGTACGTAATAATGGCTCCGAGCCACAATCCCTTGACCCGCACAAAATTGAAGGGGTGCCTGAATCCCATTTAGCAAGGGACCTATTGGAAGGGATTACGATTGTTGGACCTGAAGGGGAAACATTACCTGGCTCCGCGATTAGCTGGGAAAATAAAGATTTCAAAGAGTGGACCTTTAAAATTCGCGATGGCGCTAAATGGTCAAATGGTGACCCTGTCACGGCTGAGGATTTTGTTTATAGCTGGCGCCGACTCGCAGATCCAGACACCGCGTCTCCTTACGCTAGCTATCTGCAATATGCCCACGTACAGAATGTGGATGATGTTATTGCCGGTAAGAAAAAACCAGAAGAATTAGGCGTTAAAGCGTTAGATGATAAAACGTTGGTGCTAACATTAAGCGAAGCCGTACCGTATATTCCTAAATTACTTTCTCACCCATCAATGTCGCCAGTGAATAAAAAAGTCGTTGAAAAATTTGGGGCTAAATGGACTCAACCGGGTAATTTTGTGGGTAACGGTGCCTATAAATTGAAAGATTGGACCGTTAACGAACGTATTGTTTTAGAGCGTAGTCCAACCTATTGGGATAATGCACATACAGTCATTGACCAAGTCACCTTCTTACCAATTTCATCGGAAGTTACGGACGTAAACCGTTATCGTAGCGGCGAAATTGATATGACGTATACCAATTTACCTATCGAACAATTTAAAAACATTCAACAAACAATGCAGAAGGATTTACGTGTAAGTCCATATTTATGTACTTACTATTACGAAATTAATAATGAGAAACCGCCATTTAATGATCCTCGCGTTAGAGAAGCATTAAAACTGTCAATGGACAGAGATACTATCGCTAATAAAATCAAGGGAATGGGTGATATTCCTGCCTATGGTTTTACACCACCATTTACCAATGGTATGAAAGCTGAAAAACCAGATTGGTACACTAACATGACGCAAGAACAGCGTAATGAAAAGGCGAAACAGTTGCTTGAAGAGGCGGGTTATAATAAGTCAAACCCATTGAAATTTAACTTGTTATATAACACATCAGATTTACATAAACGTATTGCTATTGCCGCATCATCCATGTGGAAGAAAAATATTGGTGCAGAGGTTAAACTCGAAAACCAAGAGTGGAAAACTTTCTTAGATAGCCGTCACCAAGGTGCTTATGATGTCGCACGTGCAGGTTGGTGTGCAGACTATAACGAACCGTCATCCTTCTTAAATATGCTGCTTTCTTACAGCAGTAATAACACCGTACATTATAAAAACAAAGATTTTGATGCCGCGATGAAAAAGACGCTTCAAGTAAAAACAGATGACGAGCGTGCTGATTTATACAAACAAGCAGAACAGATTGTTGACAAAGATTCTGCGATAGTCCCTCTCTACTATTATGTTAACACCCGATTAGTGAAACCTTATGTGGGTGGATATACGGGTAAAGATCCATTAGATAACTTACATACTAAAGATCTGTATATCATCAAACACTAATTACAACAGGCTGGCTCCGCGTGAGCCAGCCATTAGCCTAAATGGCAACAGAAGTAGGAAAGGGCAATGTTTAAATTTATTTTACGTCGTTTGCTTGAAGCAATTCCGACTTTATTTATTCTCATTACCATCTCATTTTTCATGATGCGACTCGCGCCAGGAAGTCCGTTTACGGGTGAGCGAAAATTACCTCCTGAAGTTATGGCGAATATTGAGGCGAAATATCACCTGAATGATCCCATGTATAAGCAATACTTCAATTATTTAATCCAACTTTCACAAGGGGATTTCGGTCCTTCCTTTAAGTACAAAGACTACAGTGTGAATGAGCTAGTCGCGAAAGCCTTTCCTGTATCTGCAAAACTCGGTGCAACGGCGTTTGTGGTTGCGGTGTTATTTGGTATTACAGCGGGGGTCATTGCGGCTTTAAATCAAAATACTAAATGGGACTTTACAGTCATGGGATTCGCCATGACGGGGGTTGTCATCCCAAGCTTCGTTGTGGCACCTCTTTTGGTGCTGATTTTTGCCATTCATTTGAAATGGCTCCCCGGTGGGGGTTGGGATGGCGGTAATGTGACACATATGATATTGCCAATGGTGGCGCTCTCTTTGGCATATATTGCCAGTATTTCACGTATTACTCGTGGTTCGATGATTGAAATCATGCATTCAAACTTTATTCGTACTGCGCGCGCAAAAGGGTTACCACTACGTACCATTATTTTCCGACATGCCTTAAAACCGGCGTTGTTGCCTGTGCTTTCTTATATGGGACCGGCTTTTGTCGGGATAATCACAGGTTCAATGGTCATTGAAACCATTTTCGGTTTACCTGGTATTGGCCAGCTATTCGTGAATGGGGCTTTAAATCGTGATTACTCGTTGGTGCTCAGCTTGACTATTTTAGTTGGGGTTTTAACCATTGCCTTTAATGCCATTGTCGATGTGTTATACGCTGTCATCGACCCGAAAATTCGTTACTAAGCCGGAGAAACACTATGTTATTAAACAACAAAAATAGTGAAGCTCTGGAAAATTTTTCTGAGCAACTGGATATTGAAGGGCGCAGCCTCTGGCAAGATGCAAGACGGCGTTTTATGCATAACCGTGCGGCGATTGTCAGCTTATGTGTCCTATTTTGTATCACCTTGTTTGTGATTTTTGCCCCTATGTTATCGCCATTTCTGTATGACGATACGGATTGGGAGATGATGTCCACAGCACCCGATTGGGCTACAGGGCATTATTTCGGAACGGATGCTTCAGGTCGTGATTTACTTGTACGTGTGGCAATTGGTGGACGAATTTCATTGATGGTCGGCGTTGCAGCGGCATTGGTGGCGGTTGTCGTGGGAACATTGTATGGGTCGTTAGCGGGTTATGTGGGTGGTAAAGTCGACTCCATCATGATGCGCTTATTGGAAATTTTAAACTCCTTCCCATTTATGTTCTTCGTTATTTTGTTGGTCACCTTATTTGGTACCAATATCCTGCTGATTTTCGTCGCAATTGGTATGGTGTCATGGCTGGATATGGCGCGTATCGTTCGCGGACAAACATTGGGATTAAAGCGCAAAGAATTTATTGAGGCAGCGCTAGTGTGTGGAGTGAGTACGAGGCATATTATTCTTCGCCATATCGTCCCCAACGTATTGGGCGTGGTTGTGGTTTATGCTTCTTTGCTCGTACCAAGTATGATTTTGTTTGAGTCCTTCTTAAGTTTCCTTGGTTTAGGAACTCAAGAGCCACTCAGTAGTTGGGGAGCCTTGCTCAGTGATGGGGCAAACTCAATGGAAGTAACACCGTGGTTGCTGTTGATCCCTGCTGGATTCTTAGTTATCACGCTGTTTTGTTTTAACTTTATCGGCGATGGCTTACGTGATGCCCTCGACCCGAAAGATCGCTAAGGGGCTTATTATGGAAAACTCAACACGCAGAAGCCCTTTATTATCGGTGCATGATTTGAACGTCACATTCGCAACTCAAGATGGGAATGTGACAGCGGTTAACAAACTCAACTTTGAATTGAGTGCGGGAGAAACGCTGGGTATTGTGGGTGAATCTGGTTCAGGTAAATCGCAGACAGCGTTCGCACTCATGGGGTTACTGGCAAAAAATGGTCGAGTGGGTGGCTCAGCCATGTTTAATGGTCGTGAGATTTTAAATCTCAAGGAAAAAGAGCTTAATCGCATGCGTGCGGAAGAGATTTCAATGATCTTCCAAGACCCAATGACATCGCTTAATCCTTATTTGAAGATTGGTACTCAGCTTTCTGAAGTCTTAATGTTACATAAGGGACTGAGTAAAAAAGGGGCATTTGAAGAGTCAGTTCGTATGCTTGATGCCGTAAAAATGCCTGAAGCGCGTAAACGTATGAATATGTATCCACATGAATTTTCAGGTGGTATGCGCCAGCGCGTGATGATTGCGATGGCACTCTTGTGCCAGCCAAAACTGCTCATTGCTGATGAGCCAACCACTGCATTGGATGTAACTGTACAAGCGCAAATCATGACATTACTGAATGAGCTAAAACAGGAATTTGATACGGCGATCATTTTAATCACTCACGATTTGGGTGTTGTCGCGGGTGTGTGTGATAAGGTTTTGGTGATGTACGCAGGGCGTACCATGGAATATGGCAGCGCTCGGGATATTTTCTACCAACCCTCCCATCCATATTCACTCGGTTTATTAGCCGCCGTGCCTCGCTTAGACGGTGATGATGATAACTTGGCAACCATTCCGGGCAATCCACCAAATCTTTTACGCTTACCGAAAGGCTGTCCATTCTCACCGCGTTGCCAATATGCGAATCAACACTGTGTAGAGGAAGAGCCTCGATTATCCAGTTTTGCCCAATCTCGTTTGCGTGCCTGCTTTAAGCCTGTGGAGGAATTAGTATGACCAACCAAGAAAATAGGCAGGTGCTGTTGGAAGTGAACGATCTCAAAGTGCATTTTTCTATCAGGGATAAACAACAGTGGTTTTGGCAACCCGATAAAAGCTTAAAGGCCGTCGATGGCGTGACATTACGTTTGTATGAAGGGGAAACCCTTGGTGTTGTTGGCGAATCTGGTTGTGGTAAATCGACTTTCGCTCGTGCTCTGATCGGCTTAGTAAAATCCACTAGCGGCACCGTAACATGGCTTGGGCAAAATTTGCTGACCATGAACGATAAGCAATGGCGCAATGTACGCAGCGATATTCAGATGATATTTCAAGATCCGTTGGCATCCCTTAACCCACGGATGACTATCGGAGATATTATTGCGGAGCCATTAAAAACGTATCATCCTAAGATGTCACAGGCTGAAATCACTGAAAAAGTGAAGAAAATGATGATGCGGGTAGGGTTATTACCAAACCTGATTAACCGTTACCCTCATGAGTTTTCCGGTGGGCAATGTCAGCGAATCGGTATTGCGCGCGCACTGATATTAGAACCTAAACTGGTTATTTGTGATGAGCCCGTATCTGCATTGGATGTGTCAATTCAAGCGCAGGTGGTTAACTTACTGCAAGAACTTCAGCGAGAAATGAAACTCTCATTGATCTTTATCGCTCACGATTTGGCGGTAGTTAAGCATATTTCAGACCGAGTTTTGGTGATGTATTTAGGGCATGCTGTGGAATTGGGGACGTATGACGAGGTGTATAACAACCCACTGCATCCTTATACGCGTGCATTGATGTCAGCGGTACCCGTTCCTGATCCTGATAAGGAAAAAAACAAGCAAATTGAGCTACTTGATGGAGAGTTACCTTCACCGATTAATCCACCGTCGGGCTGTGTATTTAGAACTCGTTGCCCAAGTGCTGATGCAGAATGTGCGAAAACACGTCCATTATTAGAAGGGAGCTTTAAGCATGCGGTATCATGCTTGAAAATTGATCCTCTATAATTGGTGATATCCACGTTTTCAAGGCTCCCTTTAGATGAATAAAGCGGAGCCTTTTTTATGGGGGACAATTTTCAGAGTTTTCAATCATCGTTGTCTCTTAAAATAATGTGTTATATATGATATTAAAATCAATACGATGCAATCTATAGGATATTGACGCTTAATGAACCACCTTTCGCCGCCGTTACAACAATTACAACAAACATGGCAGAACATTAATCAGTGCTATGCGGATGATCAAATTCAACGTATCAAACAGAAACTCCCTCTCGCCCAACAAGTTGATATAGATGAGGCATTGTTCGGTGCAGATAGCCACAATTATCAGCTCAATCCACCCTTAGATATTGAGCGGATAGAGCAGTGGCAGCATCGGATGGCGGTACAATTACCACATGAGTATGTGACATTTATGACTCAGTTAGGTAATGGCGGTGCAGGACCGTATTATGGCATTGAACGCTTTGAGGACAGCGAGAGTCGCTATGATTCAGTTGCGTTGCCTTCGGTACTTAGCCCAACGATGAGCGATGAAGAGTGGCAAACATTGACCCAAATGGCGGATGATTGCACTGACGAAGAGTACGATTCACGAGAAAGTTTACTTCATCAAGGGCTATTTTATCTGGGAACTTGCGGTTGTACTTATGACATTCTGTTGGTGGTCACTGGCGAACATGCTGGGCGATTAATCTATACCCATGATTGGTGCGATTCTCCAACCGCGTATTTTTTCGTATATGAAAATCATTTTCTTGATTGGTATGAGCGCTGGTTAGATGAGGTTATTCAACAATACGATACTGGCTGGTTTGGGCACCGAATGGGGGGCAATGAGGTTTATTTATTTGACTTATTTACCCTTAGCGGTGATGAAAAAAATAAATTAGCGGCGTTAGAAGGGCTGAAAAAGTTACCCGCATTATCAGAGGAAGGTATTGAACAACTGACGGCAATCCTGAATATAGATGCATGCAGGATTTATCAGACTAAGGCATTGGAAGTGTTAGCGAAATACTCAGCCACGGTATCATCTGATTATTTAATGAAGGCGATTGAAAGTCACGAGCCAGCGCGTATTAATCTCGGTTTACAGTTGATTTTTTGGTACCAAAAAGGGAATTTAGCTAAATTTAAATCGACAATATTAGTGAGATTAGCAGAGACCCAACATGTTGATACCGTGCGATTTGTGGGATATATCCTTAAAGAGTTACAGGCTGTGAAGGTCGAGAACTTCGAACATTTATTCCAACATACAGAATGCAGTGTCGTGATAAACGCATTATATGCAGCGTCTCATGATACAAATTTCAGTCAGAAGGTGTCTAAGTATTTTGAGTATATGGTGTCCGACAATAGCGAAGTTGCGTTAACGGCAATTCAATCTGTTGCTCGATCATCGCAATTTGCAGACGGTGTTGAAGCCTTTATCTGCGCAGCATGGGAAAAATACCCAGTAGATAAGAGCGATTATATTCGCAATAACTTACGTCACTATATGAAGAAGTATAATTTGCAGTTGGATTTGGCAGAATAAAACAGGGGGAATATTCCCCCTGTTTACCCGTTATTTTTTCCATTCAATATGTTGGAAAGGGTGTTTTGGATTTCGACTGATCAGAATTCGTGCAAAAATATCATCAATGTCATCTTCAGGATTTTTAGCCAGCCCAATCACGATTTCGCTCATTTGCGTTAAAGGGAGCCCTTGAGTCGCCAGAATATGCCAATCTTGGCTAAACGGAACAATTTCAGCAGCCCCGCAGTCTTCAAACTGTAATGCGAAAATAACTTGATCCGCAGGCTCCAAATTCTCCATTGCGCCTTCAAGGAAAAGGTCATAGGCAATTTCAATGATTTCATCTTCATCGATTAGGTTAATATTTGAATTTTGACTCATGACGTTTTCCTAACGGTCAATACTATATAAGCATCAAACTATAATAGTGGGCTAAAGAAGTAGCATAGGCGCTCAATGACACGATTCCAGAATGGGCGTTGTTCCCATTCTTCAATATCTAAACGTGTGGAGCGAGCCATGTAATCATACTGAACCAGCGTGAGATCGCTACCAAAACTTTTATCGTCAATGACCACGGTAATTTCAAAGTTCAGCCATAAACTGCGCATATCTAAGTTGACTGATCCCACTAAACTTAGCTCGCCATCGACACAGACACTTTTGGTATGCAGTAATCCATCTTCAAACTGGTAGATCTTCACGCCCGCTTCCAATAATTCTGTATAGAAAGAACGACTAGCCCAGCGAACTAAGAAAGAATCATTGTGACGTGGCATGATGATACTGACATCAACTCCGCGCATGGCAGCGGTACAAATCGCATGCAGTAAGTCATCACTTGGCACAAAATACGGCGTTGTCATGATCAACTGTTTACGTGCCGAGAACATGGCGGTCATCAATGATTGCTGTATTAACTCTTCAGGAAAACCGGGACCTGACGCAATCATTTGGGTAGTGTGACCATTATCTTGCTCAAATGGCATGATATTGGTATCGGGTGGCGGAGGTAAAATTCGTTGCCCTGTTTCCATTTCCCAGTCAAAGGCATACACAATCCCTAATGTGGTACTGACAGGACCTTCCATGCGCACTAAAATATCGACCCATTCACCAACGCCTACATCTTGTTTAAAGTAACGAGGGTCGACCATATTCATACTGCCGGTGTAGGAAATATAGTTATCAATGACCACAATTTTGCGGTGTTGACGTAAGTCCATTCGACGCAGGAAAAAACGCATTAGGTTAACTTTCAGGGATTCGACAAATTGAATGCCAGCAGCCCGCATTTTATCCGGATAATCGCTGCGGAAAAAATGCCAGCTGCCTGCAGAGTCCACCATAATACGGCATTTAACACCACGCTTCGCTGCATTGAGTAATGCTTCAGTGACTTCATCCACTAACCCGCCAGGTTGCCAGATATAAAACACCATTTCGATTGTATGCTGAGCATTGTTGATATCGTTAGCTATCGCACGTAACGAATCTTCGCTGGTGGTCAGTAATTGAATGCGATTACCTTTAACGCCAGCAATGCCTTGGCGCTTTTCACACAGCTGAAATAATGGTTCTGCAACGGGGCTATTATCGGTGGCAAAGATATGCTTGGAGAGACGCAAGTTTTCTAACCAAGTGGCAACCGATGGCCACATTTGATGGGCTTTATCGATGCGACGTCGACCTAAATGAAGCTCACCAAATGCTGCGTAGGCGATGATACCAACCAACGGCAGGATATAAATGATCAGTAACCATGTCATCGCTGAAGTGACGGGGCGACGTGTCACAAGGATACGTATGGTCACCCCTGCAACAATTAACCAATAGAGGAAAAAAAGTAACCAACTCATTAAGGTGTAGACGGTTGCCATAATGGATAACAAGCCTCACTGACAAAGAGAAAAAGAGTCGAAAAAAGAAAATATGTCTTATTAAATATAGACTAAGAATAAACATACCAGAATTTGCTAAAAGTTCTGAATAAAAACTGAGTTAAATAAATAAAAGTGCAATTAATGGTAAGTTCTCTAGAACGGGATCATGATTAAACTGACCATTTTCGTATTTTTGCGGATAACTTCTTCTTGGTTCTCGCAAACAAAGGCATATAATATTTCGTCGTTATGACCATCCACCTGATAAGGATTAAAAAATGAGACGCAGTAGGCAAGAAGTGGGGCGCTGGAGAATGTTAAGACAGGTCGTTCGCCGCCGCCGCCGTTGGTTAGAAAGACACTCTCGCCGTAACATGAAAATTTATGCTATTCGTAAAATGGATATCTATCGACGTCGCCATTCTCTGTTATTTACTCAGTGGATTGAGTAAGGGTATTCACGTTTATACTCACATTTTTCACTTTGTTCGCTAAACCTTATTGAATATGATTGCTATTTGCATTTAAACTATTGCTCATATTCAATAAGTAAACTGGTGTAGGGTAAAAATTGCATATGCGTGGTATCAGACTGTTAGTCATCGTTGCTATCTCATTATTAATTCATGCGGGCTTAGCTATGGCATGGATTTTTAATCAACCGAAATTTCCTCAGCCTGAGGAGCCTATCTCGATAGCGATGCTTTCCTTTGCTGAACCTGCTTCAACTCCGCCTGTAGAAACACAGTCAGAACCTGAGCCTGTGGTAGAGCCTGAACCTATCATTGAACCTGAGCCTGTAGTGGAACCTGCAATTGTCTTACCGCAGAAAAAGCCGGTAGTGAAAAAGAAACCTGAACCAAAGAAAGAACCTAAAAAAGAACCGAAAAAAATTCAGGAGCCTGTAAAGCCTGTTGAAAAACAGCTCGCAATGAATAAAACCCCCGCTACCAACACGGATATCCTATCAAAAGACACCGTAAATACGCGTGGAGCCGAGACCACAGCCAAAAATAATGCGCCAGTATCTAGCCAGTCCTCTGGGAGTCGAGGTCCAAAAGCATTAAGCAAACAAGCGCCAGATTACCCTGATCGTGCTCGTCGCCTTGGAAAAAATGGCTATGTAAAAGTGCGTTATGATATTGATGATGATGGGCGAGTCCAAAATATTGAGTTTGTCGAAGCGTCGCCAAAAGGGTTGTTTGAGCGTGATGTAAAACGCGCGATGAACCGTTGGAAATATGAAAAATTACCTGCAAAAGGTTATACCACCGAGATCTACTTCAAAGTGGATGGAACGGTTAGCCAAGTATAGAAAAGCAAACACACTAAATATGTAAGAGTAAAAATAAAAAAGCGCTTCATATGAAGCGCTTTTTTGATATTCGAATGATTAAGCCTGAGGTTGTGAACTTTCTAATTCAAAGTGTTGTTTGTCTTCAGGTAATGCGCGTGGGGTATTGTCATCATTCACGGCTACATAAGTAAATACAGCATCAGTCGCTTGATAACGCTGACCAACTGGATGGGTTGCCACTTTTTTTACCCACACTTCGATATTGATTGTCACCGAACTTTTTCCGGTTTTTAAACAGCGAGCATAACAGCAAACGACATCACCAACAGCAACGGGTTTTTGAAATTTAATACCATTGACTGCCACTGTGACTACGCGACCAAGAGCAATTTCTTTTGCTAAAATCGCGCCGCCAATATCCATTTGAGACATTAGCCAGCCACCAAAAATATCGCCATTCGCATTGGTATCTGATGGCATTGCCAAAGTACGTAAAACGAGCTCACCGTTAGGTAATTGCATATCAAACTCTTTAGTAAAGGGAATTAAACACTATGATTTTGTTGCTCATTTATAGCAAACAAATATAAGTATAGTAAACCGCTAGAGTACATCCAGTCACAGATAATTGTAACAAATCGCTGTGATAGGCATAAAAAAGCTGCGAAAGTGCGCAGCTTATTTATTTTTATATTATTTTAGAGAAATAAATTACTCTTTTGGCTTCTCTATTTGGGGCTCTTTAGTCATGTGTTTGAAAATATACACGACACTCAGAACCGTAAAAATTAAGGTACTAGCAGTGAGTCCAAACACTTTAAAATTCACCCAAACGTCTTGCGCCATCCAAAATGCGACATAGATATTGATACCGGCACAAGCGATGAAGAAGATTGCCCAAGCGGTGTTCAGTTTCAGCCAATAACTATCAGCTAATTTAATTTCCTGATTACTTCCCAGCATTCTTTGGATAATGGGCTTTTTGGTAAACCATTGGCTAATTAATAATGCTAAAGCGAATAAACCATAAATAATAGTGACTTTCCATTTAATGAAGGCATCACTATGGAAAATTAAGGTTAAAGCCGCAAACGCCATAACAATGACACAAGTAATTTTAGCGACTTTTTCGACTTTCTTATAAATAAGATAAGTTGCCAGTAGAGCGAGGGGTGTTGTCACCATTAAGGCACCACTAGCGTAAAAAATATCGTATCTTTTATAGACAATAAAAAAGATAACCAAAGGAATAAAATCAATAAGTTGTTTCATAACAGTGGATTCGGATCCTTAACGTGAACATAGTCAACTTAAACACAATGACGTAGTTTAACTGATTTTGCGAAGATTGTTAAAAGTTTGCTCTCTTTTACCAAGAATTAGGGCTGTCATCCAACCAGATTTGCACTATTTTACGCTTATTTGACTTAGTTCTAGATAAACTTTAATAGTTCGGATATAAATAGTCTACACAATAAATTAACTGATTAATTTTTAGAGAATTTTTCTCCATGATAAAGGCGCGATTATTTAATTTAATGCCCGGTTTGCAAGCCTTTAGCCAGTACCAATTGGCTAATTTAGGACCGGATGTGAAAGCGGGGCTATCGGTCGCTGCGGTGGCGCTGCCTGTTGCAATAGCCTATGCGGAGCTTATGGGGATCAACGCTATTGTTGGTTTATACGCCTGTATTTTACCTATGCTGATGTATGCGTTATTTGGGACATCGAAACAGTTAATTATCGGTCCTGATGCGGCGACGTGCGCCGTGATCGCGGCAGCCGTTGCGCCATTGGCTATGGGAGATGAAAATACTCGCTGGCAGCTAATTATTGTGATGAGTTTAATGACGGGAATTTGGTGCCTGATTGCGGCGCGGTTTCGTCTGGGAATGTTTGCTGACTTCTTGTCAGGTCCCATTCTTCAAGGATTATTAAATGGGGTAGCTCTGACCATTATTGTAAGCCAATTAGGCAAAATATTTGGTATCGATTCACTGCCGTCAGGGTTTATCGAACGTTTAGTCGCACTACCTCTCGCACTGTCTGAAACGCATATTCCAACACTGATTGTGGCAGTGTTAACGTTGTCTATCACGATACTGATTAAGCGAGTACGCAGTAAGTGGCCCTCCTTATTAATTGCAATGGTATTAGCAACAGGTGCCAGTATTGTCTTCAATTTAGAACAATATGGCATTAGCACTGTCGGTAATCTGGGGGAGGGCTTGCCCTCTATTGCAGCACCCGATTTTAATCCTGGGTTATTGCGGGATTTAGTCACACCATCCTTAAACTTGGCGGTCATTAGCTTTGTGAGTTTTATGATGACGGCTCGCAGTTTTGCCAGTAAAAATGGGTATACCGTTGATGCCGACCAAGAACTGCGAGCATTGGGTATGGCGAATATTGCATCGGCATTATCTCAAGGATTTGCGGTCAGCGCAGCCAGTAGTCGAACCGCAGTAAACGACATGATGGGAGGCAAAACCCAAATGGTGTCTGTGGTTGCGGCATTAACCATCTTGGTTGTATTACTGTTTTCTATGGACGTATTAGGATATATCCCGATGCCCGCATTAGGGATGGTGCTGGTGGTATCCACGTTTTCACTGATTAGTTTTCGCAGCATTTATGCTATGCGTAAACGGAACCGACAAGCCTTTTTCTTATGCGTTTTCACACTTTGCGCGGTGCTTGTGGTCGGCTTGATCAGCGGCGTGGGCTTTGCCGTGTTATTAGGTTTGCTGCAATTTTTGCGGGTGATATTCCGCCCAACAGATCAATTATTAGGGGTCGATGAACAGGGTATGTTGCATTCTATGAACCCTGATAATGATATTCAGGCGGTTGAAGGGGTTCTGATTTATCGTTTTAACTCACCGTTGACCTATTTCAATGTGAACTATTTTAAAGATCGCTTAAACAAGCATATCGATAGCCAGCGTAAACGTCCGGCGTGGGTCATTGTGGACGCCGCCGTTAGCTTCACCCATAACGACGTGAGCGTCTTCTCTGCATTGAATGAACTCGTCACGGCATTAAAAGCCAAAGGCGTTACGCTCGTATTGGCAGGGCGGCGGACATCGCTAAATCGCTGGTTATCTCAAAATAAAATTAATCGTTCAGATGATGATTTATTGGTAGTACCGGATATCTATTTTGCTATTCGCTTGATTCAAAGTAAGCAGCATATTCAGCAAAAAAGTGTGGATGAGCGAAACGAAGAGAAAAATCAGTCAATATAGCGGAAAAAAGGGCGTATCAGATACGCCCTTTTTCATCAATTAGCCTATGTGAGCTTAGGCATTCTTGGTGCTCAGCATGTATAAACGGAAAAAGTAAATTAAAGCAAAAGCCGCAATGATATTGTTAAATAAGAACGAAATACCATTGACCACGATATGATTCAGTTGCAGGCTGCTTAACAGCATACTGACCAGCATTTGGCTTGCCATCCAGATTAAAATCATTGGGGCAGCAATACGCCAATTCGCAAATGCCAGCTTCCAACTTTTCCCCATTGCATTAAATGGATTCACTTTTTCATTCATTAGAATCGCGGGCGCGAGAGAAAAACCGATCGCTAAAATCAGACCAGGAAGCACCATTAAAGTGATACCCAGTTGGATAAGCAAAGAGCAGATGATCAACAACAGGAACATGGCAGGAGCTTTAGGTAACGATGACACTAACGCTTGGGTTCCGTTGACGGCTTCACCGCGAGATAAATTGGCAATATAAGAAAGTACGCCACACATGAGCACTAAGCTGCCCAGTGCCACGGAGAGAATTAAGCCTAGTGAGACTCTTAGGATACTGCTTTTTTCAGCTTCTGGCAGGGTGAGTACCCAGTTTTGTAGTCCTGCGTTACCCGCCTCAAGGAGTTGGTTTTGCGCTTCCAGTAATACGCCGATCATCCGTTCATTAGGAATTAACATTGCGTAGACAATCACGCTGATTACCGTGGCGATTATCACAATGGTGAAAAGGCCATTCAACTGGTTTTTAAAAAAGTTGATGCTGTCACGAAAGAGTGAGTTGGCCGAAATGGACATGTAACTGCTCCTATCTACAAACGGAATAAAAATTTGACGGTGATTGTAACCGAGTATCGTGCGTATAGGTAGAGAAAGATAAGAAAAGTCTGGGAGTTAGCCTAATCAGTAGAGGTGCTCAATAAATACGCGTATTAAGAATAATAAAGAATAAAATCCAAAAGATGTATTTTAAATATATTTTTAAAAGTGAGTTTAACTAGCAATAAATATAAAATCATTTTTTATTTTAATAGTTATTTAACGAAAATTGATTCAAATCAAAATAGAAAAAAATAGTAATGGAATAATAAACTCAGATTTATTGCGAAATATATAAATTAGCAAAAGATGTGATCTTGATTTGAATATCTAATTCGAGAATAGGCTATATTTTTGCTAAATAATAAACATAGGAATGGGATGACAATGAAAAAACTCACTGCGCTTGTCTTAGCTGCTGCAACTTTAGCTCCAGCTGTTTCATTTGCACATGAAGCTGGCGACTTTTTATTCCGTGCAGGAACTGCAACGGTAAGACCAAATGCGAACTCTGAAGATGTATTAGGTTTAGGCAAATTTGATGCAAATAATAATACTCAATTAGGTTTAACTTTCGGTTATATGATCACCGATAATATTGGTGTGGAATTATTAGCAGCAACTCCGTTTGAACATAAAGTTAGTTTAGGCGATTTGGGTACAATTGCATCTGTAAAACATTTACCACCAACACTGATGGCGCAGTACTATTTTGGTAGCAAAGAAGATAAACTGCGTCCTTATTTAGGTGCAGGTCTGAACTATACTTTCTTCTTTGATGAGAAATTTAATAGTAAAGGTAAAAACTTTGGTCCAGGATTAAGTGATTTAGACCTATCTAGCTCATGGGGCTTTGCAGCACAAGCGGGGATGGACTATAACCTGACTGACAACTGGATGTTAAACGCCTCGTTATGGTGGATGAATATCGAAACGGACGTTAAGTTTAAAGCGGGTGGCGAACAACAAAAAATCGATACTCGTTTAGACCCATTCGTATTTATGTTTGGTGTGGGTTACCGTTTCTAATTTCTTAAGGACATAAGCAAGATTATTCTTGCTGACTAATGGATTAGAAAGCAGTAAAGAAATCCGGGAATATACTTCCCGGATTTTTCGTTTTTAGAAAATAAAATAATAATCTGGAATGTTAAATTAATTCTATTTTATTTAACATTAAATTTACATTGCTGGGGTTTTAATATATCAATGCAGATATTTCATTCAAAATTTAAATATCAAAATACGTATTTAAACTTAAATTAAAGTTAATGATTTTATCTCTATATTTGAAATGTTTTCTGTGATGTGACATTTGACTAAAAATCAAAATCAATTAATCGATATTAAGAATAAAAAAACCACCCAATAATGGATGGCTTCACAAAGTCTAGATAGAAATAAATGATGGGAATTATTTCTGTGTAGCAGCTTTCATATTAGTGACAAACGTCGTTAATTTACTGAGCATCTCTTGTGGCTGCTGCAAATTATTTTCAATAATTTTGACGACAGCGGAACCGGATATTGCGCCAGCTGCACCATTACGAATCGCTTCAGCTACTTGTTCCGGTTCTGAAATACCAAATCCTTGAAGTGCAGGCGCCGCACCATATTGAGAGAGCTTATCGATTAAATGGGTTAATGGCATTTGAGCACGTTGCTCTGTTCCGGTGACTCCCGCTCGAGAAAGCAAATAAGTATAGCCTTGACTGTGTTTGCCAATTTCCTGTAGCAGGGCGTCATCACCATTTGGTGGGCAGATAAAGATAGGCGCAATACCGTGGGCTATCGCAGATTCACGGAAAGGCTTTGATTCACGCATTGGCACATCCGCAACTAAAACGGAATCTACACCTGACTGCTGACAACGTTGATAGAAAGAGTCAATACCATTAGTGAACACTAAGTTGGCATACACTAATAAGCCAATTGGCATATCCGGATGTTTAGCACGAATACGTGCTAATAATTCAAAACACAGCGTTGGTGTGATATCACTTTTAAATGCCCGTAAATTCGCATTTTGAATAGTGGGACCGTCGGCTAAAGGATCAGAGAACGGAATGCCTATCTCTAAGGCATCCGCACCGCCAGCGATGAGTGCATCAATAATTTTTAACGAGAGCTCAGCATCAGGGTCACCTAATGTGACAAAGGGAACGAAAGCACCTTGATTTTTTTGGTCTAAACGCTGAAAAAGTTGGGTATAACGCGTCATTAGATTTCCCCTCTGCTGGTCAAAATATCATGTACTGTAAAAATGTCTTTATCACCACGACCGGATAAATTGACAATTAACAACTGCTCTTTATTCGGATTTTGTTCTGCCATTTTGAGCGCGTAAGCTAGCGCATGGGAAGATTCCAACGCAGGAATAATGCCTTCTTTACGTGACAGCAACTTAAAGGCATTCAGCGCTTCATCATCCGTGATTGAAACGTATTCTGCTCGACCAATACTGTTTAAGTGAGCGTGTTGAGGACCCACTGACGGGAAATCTAATCCCGCAGAAATTGAATAAGACTCTTCAATTTGACCTTCAGAGGTTTGCATCATGGGGGACTTCATTCCAAAGTAAATCCCAACGCGACCGTGTTTCAAAGGAGCACCGTGTTGCCCTGATTCAATGCCATGGCCGGCGGGCTCAACACCAATTAACCCGACATTTTCTTCAGGAATAAAGGAGGCAAACATGCCGATAGCATTGGAACCGCCACCGATACAGGCGATCACCGCATCGGGCAAACGACCTTCCTTGTCTAAGATCTGTTGTTTGGCTTCATCACCAATCATCCGTTGGAATTCACGTACAATGGTTGGATAGGGATGAGGACCCGCCGCAGTCCCTAATAAATAGTGTGCGGTTTCATAGCTACCAGACCAGTCTCTTAATGCTTCATTACAGGCATCTTTTAAGGTCGCAGAGCCGCTATGGACTGGGATCACTTCCGCACCCATTAATTTCATCCGAAATACGTTAGGAGACTGACGTTCAACATCTTTCGCACCCATGTAAATACGACATTTCATATTCAATAATGCACAAGCAAGGGCGGTAGCAACACCATGTTGCCCAGCACCCGTTTCGGCAATAATTTCATTTTTGCCCATGCGTTTTGCCAGTAAGGCTTGCCCTAAAACTTGGTTAGTTTTGTGGGCGCCCCCGTGAAGGAGGTCTTCACGCTTTAAATAGAGTTTGGTTTTTGTTCCCGCAGTCAGATTACGGCACAGGGTTAACGCAGTTGGACGACCCGCATAATTTTTGAGTAGGTCATGAAATTCCGTTAAGAATGCAGGATCATTTTGGGCATCAATAAAGGCATCTTCCAACTGGTTTAATGCAGGGATCAGGATTTCTGGGACATATTGCCCACCAAACTCACCGAAATAGGGGTCTAATTTGCTCATTATTTATTATCCATTTTAAAATTGTGTGTTCTGTATTGATGAATGTGTTTTTGGCTAAAGTGCTATACGGGCATTCTTCAATACATCAAAGACTTGGTTTAGTTTATGTTCGGATTTAATACCCGGCTCAATCTCAATACCTGAGTTAAAATCAAGCCCATTACAAACGAGTTGTGCCGCTTGCTGGCAATTATCTGGGTTGAGTCCACCAGCAATCATCAGCTTATGTGAGCTATTGACGGGGATATTTGACCAATCAAAGGTTTTACCTGTACCACCTGCACCATTATCTAATAGCAAGATATCGACTAAAGTTGGGTCATAATCAATAACTTGATTATCTGCCATGTTAAGTGCTTTCCAAATATGACAGTGCGCGGGCAAGATTTCACGGAGCTGGGCAATGTAAGCATTGTCTTCGTTACCGTGAAGCTGAACAGCGTGAAGTGCTAGCTGTTGTGCAATATGTGATACAAAATCAACGGATTGATCGCGAAAAACACCCACATATTTAAGCGGGGTTGAGTGAATAATCTGCTTTGCTTGTGACAATGTCACTTTACGGGGTGATTTTTCCGCAAAAATCAATCCACCAAAATTAGCACCAGCAGCAAAAGCCGCTTTAGCATCTTGCTCTCGGGTTAAACCACAGACTTTATGTTCGCCAACTAATAAATTACGCAGTGCTTGTGGTAAATCTGCCTGTTCCATCAAGGCACTGCCAATTAAGAATCCATTTGCGACATCGACAAGGCTTTGAATATGTTGATGTTGTAAAATGCCCGATTCACTGATCACCACCGTACCCGCAGGTAAGCGCGGAGCTAGCTGACGAGTGCGATTGAGGTCAATGGACATATCACGTAGGTCACGGTTATTGATCCCGACAACTTTGGCTCTCAACTTGATAGCGCGCTGCAATTCACCTTCATTACTGATTTCAGTGAGTACGCCCATATTGAGTTGGTGCGCCACATCTGCTAATGCAGTGTATTGCTCATCGTCCAATACCGATAGCATAAGTAAGATAGCATCTGCTTGGTAATAGCGAGCAAGGTATATCTGATAAGGGTCGACAATAAAATCTTTGCACAGAACAGGTTGTTTCACGGTATTGCTGACGATAGTCAGATAATCCATTTTACCTTGGAAATATTTTTCATCGGTAAGAACAGAAATTGCAGAAGCATAAGGAGCATACATGCTGGCAATGACCGCAGGATCGAAATCTTCACGGATCACTCCTTTTGATGGCGATGCTTTTTTACACTCTAAAATAAAGACAGGGCGTTTAGCTTGTAATGCCGCATAAAAACCACGTTGCGCAGGTTGCACTTCAGATTGGAAACTCGCCAGTGGTTGGTGCAATTTGCGTTCAACCAAGTAGGTCAGTTTGTCATCTACAATCTTCTGTAATACAGTGCCTTTCATTTTAGTGCTCCCTTGCAGCTAGTGCCAGAACGCGGTCAAATGCTTTGCCGCTACGAATAATATTGAGTGCGTGCTCGCTGTTTTCTTTTAAATCTTCGTAACCA
Source organism: Providencia sp. PROV208 (assembly GCF_028479465.1). Lineage (NCBI taxonomy): Bacteria > Pseudomonadati > Pseudomonadota > Gammaproteobacteria > Enterobacterales > Morganellaceae > Providencia > Providencia sp. PROV208. Next base: position 188,026 of record NZ_JAMPNS010000015.1, read on the forward strand.
TTAATACGTAATAACATCGCGACATTGGCAGCAACAGCGGCTTCATGAGCGGCTTGACCATGTCCTTGTAATAATTGAGTTAACAGAAAACGATTCTCATCGGGCGTACCGCCTTCTAAATCTTTTAGTTGATAGGGTGTTAAGCCAAAATCGTCAGCTGTTAAGATATATTGCTGCACTTCGCCATTTTTTAGTTCGGCTACGTGGGTTGGCGCATGAAGAGAAACTTCATCCATCCCTCCACTATGTACCACAGCTGCACGAGTAAACCCAAGCATTTGCATGGTTTTTGCAACGGGCTCAACCAGTGAATCTTGATACACGCCAACTAAAGCGAGCGGTGGACGCGCAGGGTTGATTAATGGACCCAGTACATTAAATAGGGTGCGCGTCTTTAACTGAGTGCGAACCGGCGCAGCATGACGGAATCCACTGTGATATTGTGGCGCAAATAAAAAGCATAAACCTAATTCATCTAAGGCATCACGAGCACTCTGAGCACTTAAATCTAATGCAATTCCAAATGCAGCAAGTAAATCAGAGGAACCAGAACGACTTGAAACGCTACGGTTACCGTGTTTTGCCACTTTGATCCCACATTCGGCAGCCACAAAAGCGCTGGCGGTTGAAATGTTAATGCTGTTTGCTCCATCACCACCGGTCCCGACAATATCGCTAAATTGATAATCAGGGCGTGGGAATGGCTGCGCGTTTTCCAAGCATGCCAGTGCGGCACCTGCAATTTCTTGAGGTTGTTCACCGCGCATTTTCATGCTGATCAGCACCGCGGCAAGTTGGGGCTCCGTGAGCTCACCTTGAATGATGGCGTTAAAGAGGTATTGGCTCTCTTGTTGAGTTAACGCTTGCGCCTTAAATAATTTATCGTAAATGTTTTGCATGATTGGCTCTCTGTGTCCCATTAGTGCGAATGTGTTGTTGTTTTGTTGGGGGAAGAAAGCGCCCATACCACGGTGTTTTCTAATAACAACTTACCTTGCGTGGTTAAGATGGATTCAGGGTGAAACTGGAATCCACACACTCGCTGCTCATCATTGCGCACGGCCATAACCATACCGTTGGACTGTGCACAAATGGTTAATGATTCAGGAACTTGGCTACCTACTAAAGAGTGATAACGCGCCACTGAAATTGGGTTATCTAAATCAGCAAACATCGCTTGACCATCATGGGTCGCCATTGAGGCTTTACCATGTAATATTTCTCCCGCTGGAGAAACAACGCCGCCATACGCTTCAACAATGGCTTGATGCCCTAAGCAAATACCAATCACCGGAATTTTTCCTAACGCAGATTTAAGCACTTCAGGCATACAACCGGCTTCACTGGGTTTTCCTGGTCCGGGAGAAAGCACCAAAATCGGGTCATTCAATTGTGTCAGTACGGATAAAACATGTTCTGCACTGACGGTGTTACGGTAGATCACGACCTGATGACCACTGGCACGTAATTGGTCGACCAAGTTGTAAGTAAAAGAGTCAACATTATCGAGTAGTAAGATGTTAGCCATTAGAATAACTCCTCAACTTGGTGGGCTTGAGCAATCGCGCGGATCACTGCACGTGCCTTATTACGCGTTTCGTCGGCTTCACCTTGCGGGGAGGAGTCGAGTACCACACCACCGCCGGCTTGCACTGTCGCAATACCATTTTCAACATACGCTGAGCGAATAACGATACAGGTATCAAAATCCCCTTTGCCGTTGAAGTACCCGACAGCGCCACCGTAGGAGCCGCGACGTTCTTTTTCACATTCGGCAATCAATTGCATGGCTTTGACTTTTGGCGCACCAGTTAGTGTTCCCATATTCATACAGGCTTGATAGGCATGAAATACATCTAAATCACGACGTAAAGTGCCCACAACATGAGAGACTAGGTGCATCACAAAAGAGTAGCGATCGACTTTGGTCAAATTGGCGACATAACGGCTACCCGCTTCGCAAATGCGTGCTAAATCATTACGAGCCAAGTCTACGAGCATGATGTGTTCCGCGAGCTCTTTTTCATCCGTGCGCATTGCTAATTCGATGCGACTATCTAAATCCAAGTCGATATTCCCTTGCGCATTACGTCCACGAGGACGAGTCCCTGCGATAGGGTAGATTTCGACAACACGACTTTGTTGGCTGTATTTCAATGCACTTTCAGGTGATGCGCCAAACAGCGTAAAGTCGTTGTCTTGCATAAAAAACATATAAGGGCTTGGGTTTTGTGCTTTGAGTTTTTGATAGGCAATCAAGGGTTGTGCACATGGCATACTAAATTTACGCGATGGCACAACTTGGAAGATATCCCCACGATAAATCGCCTCTTTTAGTGTATTCACCACCTTGCCATACTCTGTATCGTCTTTATTGATAGTGACGCTGAACTTAGTGGGTTCCCCCAAAGGCAAGGTGGGTAAGTAAGGTCGGCAAGCCACGATAATGTCATTATGACGTTGTTGTACTTGTGCTACTGCTTGTACATTTGCAGTAAAAAATAAGCTTTTCAAACGTGCCGCTTGGTTCTGATGGTCGATCACTAAATAGTGTTCAGCGACAAAAAAGCAGAAATCAGGGCACTGGTTAGTCGCTGTTACTTCAGGTAATTCTTCAAAATTTGCGACTAAATCGTAGGCGAATAACCCACCCATGAAGAGAATTTCAGGCTTGGTGTAGTAGGCTTGTGCCAGTGCAGGCAATGTCCGTAATACATCTAAGCAGGATGCGCTTTTTAAGCGGCTATCTTCATCTAATTGACTTTCTGGTTGCGCAAAAACTACGGTCAAATGCTCTGTTGTTAAATCACAACGAAGGGCTTGCTCTGTTAACTGCTCACTGATTAATGGCAGAAGTGCTTGCCCATTTTGGGTTAATGCTTCAATTTCGACACGTTGACCAAATGCTCGGATACGTAATGCGCTGTCGACGATTAACAAACTTTGTAAATTGGCTTTGTTGTTGACTTCCGCCGACTCTAACAACATGGTAGCGGGTTTATTCTGGCACAGATGATTAAATAGCAACGTTGGGTCTGGTTGATAGTTAATTGGGCTATCCAGATAATTAAAATGTGCTAATGTGGTGTTTTGTTTGTTCATTTTGCTGCCTTAAGCTAATTTCAGACATAAAAAAACCCGCTGGTTGAGGGCGGGTTCGGCACTGAGGCATTAACAATTTATGCGCGTGCGGCTTCCGCCCAATTTGGGAAGTCGCGCCACCAACGATTTGATAAATTGAATAAAGTCATACATGCCTCACTGGATAAACAAATTGGTTTTAAATGTTTTTTGGATGTAACTAATCTTGCGTACTAGTAAACTGGATCATGAGGTTTGTGTCAATAGTTGTTTGTATTTATTTTTAATTTTCGTTAAGTCGAAGAAGGGAGAAGGTAACATCATGTCGCAAGATTCGACGCCAATAGTGACTCGCTATGACTTACATAGCCATACGAATGCATCAGATGGGGATTTAACGCCCGCTGAGTTAGTCGAACGTGCGATAGTAATGGGTGTGAATGTCTTATCAATTACGGATCATGATACTTGTGATGGGGTGATTGCCGCCAGGGCATATCTTGCAGAAAATCCGCGTCCATTAACACTAGTTAATGGCGTTGAAATATCCACCCTGTGGGAAAATATTGAAATTCATATTGTTGGGCTAAATTTTTCACCGAGTGAGCCTGCAATGGCGACGTTGTTGGAGCAGCAATCACAGCGTCGTTTAGAACGTGGTATTGAAATGGGACGACGTTTGCAAAAAGCAGGAATTGATGATGCATGGGAGAATGCACAAGCACTTTCAGGTGGTGGACAGGTAACTCGGGCGCATTTTGCGCAATATATTGTCAAAACTGGCAAAGAGAAAACGATTAATAATGTGTTCAAGCGCTACCTTGCGAAAGGAAAGACTGGTTATGTACCAGCTCAGTGGTGCAGCATTCAAGAGGCCGTCGACGCGATTCATCGCGCGGGTGGTGTTGCGGTATTAGCCCATCCATCAAAATATCAACTTTCCAATAAGTGGTTAAGACGGCTGATCGACCATTTTAAAGCTTACCAAGGGGATGCGATGGAGATATCCCACTGTCAGCAGCCAGCGAATGAGAAGCAATTTTTAGGGGAATTAGCGCAAGGCGCCGAATTGAAAACGTCTGTCGGCTCTGATTTTCATCGACCGTGTTCGTGGATTGAACTAGGACGCAATCTATGGCTCCCTAATGATAATCATGCGGTTTGGACGCTGTGGGATCAGATAAAAACCGCTTAGTTTATGAGAATATAACCTAATTTATTGATGGATCACGGTTTGGGTGTAAAATACTCTGCAATATAAATTATTTTATTGAACCGCAATATTATTTGATAAAGGTAATATTGTGGTTGTTATGTTTTGCAAATAGATAGTGCCATTTTTAGGTCGTTCACCGGATGATGCTGTCGATACTCAACTATAGAGGTCACTATGAGCCAGTTTTTCTATATCCATCCGGACAACCCTCAGGCAAGGCTGATTAGCCAAAGCGTTGAAATCCTGAATAAAGGCGGCGTTGTGGTTTACCCGACAGATTCAGGTTATGCCATTGGTTGTCGTTTAGAAGAAAAAAATGCCCTAGAACGTATTTGCCGTATCCGTAAATTGGATTCAAATCATAACTTTACGTTAATGTGTCGTGATTTATCTGAGCTTTCTAACTATGCGCATGTAGATAACACCGTATTTCGTTTAATTAAGAACAATACACCGGGTAACTACACGTTTATTTTGAAAGCGACGAAAGAAGTACCGCGCCGTTTAATGAATGAAAAACGTAAAACAATTGGTTTACGTGTTCCTTCAAATCCAATTGCGCGTGATCTGTTGGAAGCCGTAGGGGAACCATTAATGTCCACCAGCTTGATTTTACCGGGAGATGATTTTACGCAATCTGATCCTGAAGAGATCCGCGATTTACTGGATAAACAAGTGGACTTAGTGATCCATGGCGGCTACATCGGTCAAAAACCAACGACGGTTATTGATTTTACGGATGACACACCGGTTGTTGCTCGCGTTGGAACCGGTGACCCAAGCCCCTTTGAGTAAGCTTATTTGCCAAGAAGATTAGTAATAGGGGATCAGGATAAACCTGTGTATAATGCGCAGGTTTTCAAATTCATCACTTTTTGCCTATTGAGCGAGAAGTTATTTGACGCCTGTGAAGGCGACAGCTGAGGATCTCATGAGTTCTAAACCGCAACAAACTGAAAAGTTACAAAAAATCCTTGCCCGTTCAGGGCATGGTTCCCGCCGAGAAATCGAAGGATTACTTAAAGAAGGTCGCATTAGTGTTGATGGTAAAATGGCAACACTGGGTGACCGTGTTGAAGTTAAAGCGACAACAAAAATTCGTTTAGATGGTCGCCTTTTAGCGATTAAAGAGCCAGAAAAAGAAATCTGCCGTGTCATGGCATACTACAAACCAGAAGGGGAATTGTGTACTCGTCATGACCCTGAAGGACGTCCAACAGTATTTAATCGTTTACCAAGATTGACTGGCGCTCGCTGGATAGCGGTAGGTCGTCTTGATGTGAATACCAGTGGTTTACTGTTATTCACGACGGATGGCGAATTAGCTAACCGTTTAATGCACCCAAGCCGTGAAGTCGAACGTGAGTATGCGGTACGTGTATTTGGTGAAATCACGGACGCAAAAATTCGTCAGTTAACTACGGGTGTTCAATTAGAAGATGGTCCTGCATCGTTTAAAACGGTGTCATACCGTGGTGGTGAAGGAATGAACCAGTGGTATAACGTCACGTTAACGGAAGGTCGTAACCGTGAAGTTCGCCGCTTATGGGAATCTGTTGGTGTTCAAGTCAGCCGGCTGATCCGTGTTCGTTACGGGGATATTGACCTCCCTAAAGGTTTACCGCGTGGTGGTTGGACGGAGTTAGGTTTAGAGCAAACTAACTATTTAAGAGAGTTAGTTGAGCTGGATGTTGAAACAGAAAGTAAAGTGTCTGTTGAGCGCGATCAGCGCCGCATCAAAGCGAACCAAATTCGTCGTGCAGTGAAGCGTCATACTCAAGTTGCATCACGCCCAGCGGCGAAACGCCAATCTTCGCGTCCAACAGCAAAACGTCGTACTCGAATCTAATTTGTACTGCGTTATTTAGCAGATTTTAAAGAGGTTATGGTATGCGCCATAACCTTTTTTTATTTCATTTAGATTGAAATTCTGAAATTATCCGCTAATTTTTGATACTCAATTTTTCATTCTCACATTATCTATTTCAATGTTTTTCCAATTAATAGAAATAAAATAACAAGAGAGTAAATAAATTATCAATCCAGTCCTTTTATGATTAGTAAAGGGTAAAATAAAATACACTGAGCAATTTTGCTTATTACTTTTACTTCTTTGTTATTTTAGTATTTAAAACTTAAAATACTCAAGCTAAGAGTTTATAAGGTGCTTGTCACATTGTGACACTTTCATATTGTGTAAGTTGTATATTTAATCTATTTTTATCATGATGAAATAAATAAAAGGTTTTAATATTTATGTTATGTACAAAGTCGGCGAAATATGCGGCAGTCTTGAGTTTTGGCATAACAAGTTGCGATGTATATCAACCACATACCTCTGAAAATGGGCGCTTCTTCTTCAGTAATGAATCGTTAGATAATTACTCATTTTTTATTGATAATAAACTGATAGTGATCCCTAGAGAATCCGTGGGAAGTTTATATTTGAAACAAGGCTTACATTCCATGACGATGGAGCAAGGTAAACATATTTATTTTATGGTTTACCCTGGTAATAAAGGGGGAATATTAAATCCTCAGAAGCATATTTATTATTCCTATAGCTTTGTCTATGGGAATAATGGAATTCCGTCGATACATGATCAGATAGTGCAAGAATTAAAGGTTGGCGATTATCGAGTAAAAGGAAGAGTTCAGAGCAGTGATGATATCATTATTGATAATAACGTATTCAACTGTGATTATCCTATTGGTACACGGATCCCAGACGAATTAAATTCATTGACCAACGTAAGTAAAATAAAAACAAAGTGTTTTTCATATTTAGAATTCATTAATGCAATTTCCAGTGATGATAAACAAATAAAACAGGTTTCGGTACGTGAAGATAAATCTGTACAACAGGATACAGTGAGCCTGATGTTTGACTATCCTGTGATACTTCCGGTTTTTGACGATCAAAACATTCAGCAGTATGCAGAGAAAGTGAATGCTATTATCCACGCTTATCGGCGTTCAGACGACCCGACAACGAAGCAAGATTTTTATAATCAATATCGTCTCGAGGTATCGAGTATGGCTGAAATTTATAGTCAGTGGGATACTGAGGACCATTGTTTAGAAGAGCGACAAAAATATGTGTTATTTTTGTCGCAAACTGCAGCTATATTCAGCGCGGGTGTTTTAAAACTTCATGATATGCCTTAATTCGCTGTCACTAACTATTACCAATCAATGCCTTTTTGCGCCTTAATCCCTGCGTCAAACGCATGTTTAATGGGGCGCATCTCCGTCACGGTATCAGCGAATTCCAGTAATTCACGGTGACAACCTCGGCCTGTAATGATGACCGACTGATTTTCGGGGCGGCAGCTCAGCGCATTCATGACCTCAGCAAGTGGGAGATAATGGTAACTTACCATATAAGTAAGCTCATCAAGAATCACTAAGTCATACTGTGGGTCTTGCAGTAATTGAAGGGCGTGCAGCCATGTTTCGAGACAAGCTTGTGTATCCGTATGCTTGTTCTGAGTTTCCCATGTGAAACCCGTCGACATGACATAAAAAGGAACCCCGAGGGGTTCCAAAAGATTTCGTTCGCCATTGTCCCAGCTGCCTTTAATAAACTGGACAACCGCGACTTTTTTGCCATGACCGACCGCACGACACGCTGTACCAAAGGCAGCCGTCGTTTTTCCTTTACCGTTGCCTGTGAAGACAATCAGGATCCCTCGTTCTAATTGTGCGGCATCTATACGTTCATCCACTTTTTGTTTCAAACGTTGTTGACGTTCTTCGTGTCGGTCTTGGCTCATGGTTTACTCCGCTTTAATCGGCTTTAAATTTGGTTGAGCATCTACACTTGTTCCCGTTTGGTCGACGCTATCATCACCCATTAAGTATAGATAAGTTGGCATAATATCGGCGGGCGTTTTTAACGTCATTGGATCCTCTCCTGGTGCTGCACCAGCGCGCATTGCGGTGCGCGTGCGTCCTGGATTGATGCAGTTTACACGTAAACCGGTGCCTTGATATTCATCAGCTAAGACTTGCATTAAACCTTCCGTTGCAAATTTAGAAACGGCATAGACGCCCCAATTTGCACGACCTTGTTTGCCGACACTAGAACTGGTGAATATAAGAGATGCATGAGGCGCTTTCTCTAATAAAGGTAATAGAGCTTGAGTTAGCATAAACCCAGCATTCACATTGACTTGCATAACGTCATGCCACAGCTGAGCGGGTTGTTCACTTATTGGAGCGATATTCCCCAGTAATCCTGCGCTGTGTAATACGCCATCTAAATAAGGATGTTGTTTAGCAATATCGTCTGCGATGGCTTGGCAATCGTCGGGTGTCGCAGTCAGTAAATCAATAAGGTAGCTTTCTGATGTTGAACCAGTGACGTCTTGAATTTCTTGTTTAATTGCGGCTAATTTTTGCGGGTTTCTACCCAATAAAATGACGGATGCGCCAAAGCGTGCATAAGTTAATGCTGCTTCTTGACCAATCCCATCAGTAGCGCCGGTGATTAAGATAGTTTTACCATTTAAAAGATCTTGTCTAGGCTGATAATGAAGCATAATTTTTCCTATCGTCATGATTCGCGTTGAGGGTTATCATCGCGTAAATTGCGCGGGAGGGCAATTTACCACATTTGTTTAACGTCTGTGGTTATTGATAACAATTTTTTTACTGGTTGTTTTTGAACAATCATGCGATCATTTTTTATTAGTGTTAAATACGAGAAGGATCAACCTGTGGAGTATTTCTCTTTGTATGGACTGTTTTTAGCAAAAGTGGTGACGATTGTGGTTGCCATTGTGGTTATTGCTGTATTTGTATTTGGTGTCGGAATGAGACGCCAAGGAAGTAAAGGTGCATTAAAAATTACAGATTTAGGTGAGAGCTACCGCGAACGCCAACGCCAAATGCAACAAATCAAAATGAATGATTCTGAGCAAAAAGCGTGGACAAAGGCATTTAAAAAACAGGAAAAAGCGAAAGCGAAAAGTGAAAAATCAGGGGCAAAAGTAGGGCAAACTGCCGTCAAAAAGCCTTGCTTATATGTCTTAGACTTTAAAGGCAGCATGGATGCTCGTGAAGTTAGCTCTTTACGTGAAGAAATCAGTGCAATTCTGGCAGTTGCGGAACCTCAAGATGAAGTTTTACTGCGTTTAGAAAGCCCAGGTGGATTAGTCCATGGTTACGGTTTAGCGGCATCTCAATTAATGAGATTGAAAGAGAAAAATATTCCACTTACTGTTGCGGTTGATAAAGTCGCGGCGAGTGGCGGTTATATGATGGCGTGTATCGCAAATAAAATTGTTGTAGCACCGTTTTCTATTATTGGTTCGATCGGTGTTGTCGCGCAGGTACCTAATATTCACCGTTTACTGAAAAAACATGATGTAGACGTAGAGTTACACACTGCGGGGGAATACAAGCGTACATTGACGATGCTGGGTGAAAACACCGAGCAAGGGCGCAAGAAGTTTGTTGAGGATTTGAACTCAACGCATGAGCTGTTCAAAGATTTTGTTCATCAAAATCGTCCATCTCTTGATATTGCTGCTGTTGCAACAGGGGAATACTGGTATGGAACTCAAGCGCTAGAAAAAGGTTTGGTGGATCAGATTGGGGTGAGTGATGACCTGATCATTGATGCAATTGAAACCAAAGAAATCGTTAGCATCCGTTTTGTTATGAGTAAAAAAATGGTAGAGCGTTTTACCAGTAGTGCGGCTGAAAGTGCGGATAAGCTATTATTACGCTGGTGGCAGCGAGGTCAAAAACCGCTATTATAAAAATAACGGTTATAAAATGTATGTTATAAAGAGAAATAACATTCATTGAATATTGACGACGTAATGTTCAATTTGAACTACCCTTAAAAATACCGGCCAATAAAGCCGGTATTTTTTTATTACTGTTCAGACTCAAGCAGTCGATACTGTTCAGAAAATACGTGTGCTAAATGCTTATACATGTTAAAAGCCGCAGGGCTTTTTAGGGTTGGAATGCCATTTTCATCAAGGAAGAACTCCCCTTTGAAGACCAAAACATCGCGATGTTGCTCGACATTATCCACGAACATGCCGTCGAGGTATTCATCGTGGTTTTTAATGATTTCGTTGGCTTTTTCAAGTAGTTCTTGCTTTGAAATAGTTTGAATCTCAGTGTTCATAGAATGCCTCTCTTGAAAAAATAATTGGTTGCTTCTAGCATTTTATCAGGTAGAGTGTGTGTTTTTCAATGCGGCTAAACCGCATTATGTGGTTAAAATCAGTCAACTAGAGCAATTTGTATGCTTTATAAAATAATGTGGCTGGTGGATAAAATTCGTTTCGTTACAAATTATTGTACGAAAAAATATTGATATATTGTGATTCTGTCGCAATATAAAAAAGAGATTCTCATTTTGCGCATTTGAATAGAAAAATGCGCCTTCTTTGATAGTAGGTAAAGGTAAATATGGGTAAAGCTCTTGTTATAGTGGAGTCCCCGGCAAAAGCCAAAACGATCAATAAGTATCTTGGCAGTGGCTACGTTGTAAAAAGCAGCGTCGGCCATATTCGTGATCTGCCGAAAAGCGGCTCTGGCTCACAATCCGGCTCACCAAAGAGTACAGGCTCATCTACCGATAAAGCAAAGACCGACAAAACGAAAAAAGTTAAGAAGGATCCTCAAGATGCGTTAGTTAAACGTATGGGGATCGACCCTTATCATGGTTGGAAGGCAAATTACCAAATTTTGCCGGGTAAGGAAAAGGTCGTTTCTGAATTAAAAGCGTTAGCCGCAGATGCTGACCACGTCTACCTCGCGACGGACCTTGACCGCGAAGGAGAAGCAATTGCGTGGCATTTACGCGAAGTGATCGGTGGTGATGACTCTCGTTTTAGTCGTGTTGTGTTTAACGAAATCACTAAAAATGCGATTACTCAAGCATTTGAAAGCCCAGGTGAATTGAATATCGACCGTGTTAATGCTCAGCAAGCACGTCGCTTTATGGACCGTGTCGTTGGTTACATGGTGTCTCCATTATTATGGAAAAAAGTGGCACGTGGATTATCAGCTGGGCGTGTACAGTCTGTTGCAGTGAGACTGATTGTTGAACGCGAACGAGAAATTAAAGCTTTTGTTCCTGAAGAATATTGGGAACTGCATGCGGATTTAGCGGATAAAAGCGCCGTTAATTTACGCTTAGAAGTGACTTCTCAGTCAGGAAAATCATTTAAACCTGTTAATAAAGTACAAACAGAAGCTGCGGTTAAATTACTGGAAAAAGCACGTTATCAAGTGATTGATCGTGAAGATAAACCGACATCCAGTAAACCCAGCGCGCCATTCATCACATCCACGCTGCAACAAGCGGCGAGCACTCGCTTAAGCTTTGGTGTGAAGAAAACCATGATGATGGCTCAGCGTTTGTATGAAGCAGGTTATATTACCTATATGCGTACTGACTCAACCAACTTGAGCCAAGACGCAGTAAATATGGTTCGCGGTTATATTTCTGACAACTTTGGTGCGCAATACTTACCAAAAGACGCGAACGTTTATACCAGTAAAGATAATTCCCAAGAAGCGCACGAAGCTATTCGTCCATCCAATGTTGATGTGTTGCCAGACTCACTAAAAGACATGGAAAACGATGCAAAACGTTTATACCAGTTGATTTGGAATCAATTTGTGGCTTGTCAAATGACACCTGCAAAATACGACTCAACAACATTAACGGTGAAAGCGGGCGATTTCGAATTAAAAGCGAAAGGTCGCACTTTACGTTTTGATGGTTGGACGAGAGTCATGCCAGCACTGCGTAAAAATGACGAAGATAAAACTTTACCTGCGATCCCAGTAGGCACTGAGTTATCGTTGGTAGAATTGTTGCCAAGTCAACACTTTACGAAGCCACCAGCGCGCTTTAGTGAAGCATCTTTAGTTAAAGAATTAGAAAAACGTGGGATTGGTCGCCCGTCAACATATGCGGCTATCATTTCGACGATCCAAGATCGTGGCTACGTGAAAGTAGAAAACCGCCGGTTCTATGCGGAAAAAATGGGTGAGATCGTCACGGATCGTTTGGAAGAAAACTTCAACGATTTGATGAACTATGACTTTACTGCCCGCATGGAAAATCAGTTAGACCATGTTGCGAATCATGAAGCCGAGTGGAAAGCGGTTCTGGATGAATTCTTCTCTGACTTTAGCAAGCAATTAGATGTTGCTGAAAAAGACCCTGAAGAAGGGGGAATGCGTACCAATCCAATGGTTATCACGTCGATTGTTTGCCCTGACTGTGAACGCCATATGGGAATTCGTACCGCATCAACAGGGGTGTTCTTAGGTTGCTCCGGCTATGCACTGCCGCCAAAAGAGCGCTGTAAGAAAACCATTAATCTGATCCCTGAAGATGAAGTTCTTAACATCCTTGAAGGCGATGATGCCGAAACCAACGCCTTAAGAGCAAAACGTCGTTGTCCAAAATGTGGCACCGCGATGGATAGCTACTTAATCGATAATGGTCGTAAACTCCATGTTTGTGGTAATAACCCAGCATGTGAAGGCTATGAAATCGAAGAGGGCGAGTTCCGCATCAAAGGTTACGATGGTCCGGTGATCGAATGCGACAAATGCGGTTCTGAAATGCACCTGAAAATGGGGCGTTTTGGTAAATACATGGGTTGTACCAACGAAGAGTGTAAAAATACTCGCAAGATCTTAAAAAGTGGTGAAATTGCACCGCCTAAAGAAGATCCAGTACCGTTACCAGAACTGCCATGTGAAAAATCAGATGCTTATTTCGTGCTACGTGATGGCGCTGCCGGTGTTTTCCTTGCGGCCAATACGTTCCCGAAATCAAGGGAAACTCGCGCACCATTAGTGGCAGAACTGCAACGATTTAAAGACAGACTACCAGAAAAATTGGCGTATTTAGCGGAAGCACCAGCGCAAGACGAAGAAGGTAACCCAACAGTGGTTCGCTTTAGCCGTAAAACGAAACAGCAATATGTTTCGTCAGAGAAAGACGGTAAGGCAACAGGTTGGAGTGCTTTTTATGTGGATGGTGTTTGGAAAGCCAAAGAATAGTTTTTTATTCTTCATACTTTGCACAGTAGCGGCGCTGGCAGCACTCGCTAACCCTAGTCACATACTTGTGTATGCTCCTAGGGATTAGCTCAATTGCCGCCTTGTTCTAAGGCGAACTATTTAGAATAATAGTTTGGAATTCGGTAACGAAGTTCAGAATCAAAGCTAAATCCAAATCTGCAATCATATAAAAGAGCCCTCTGGGCTCTTTTTTTTGTTCATAACTCGATAGCTCTCACATAACAAAAGCAGTAATCGCCCATTTTTATTCATTTATTATGCTAACGTTTAACTTAAGGATAATACACAGCGTGAATGACTGGAGGCGGTATGAAGTTCAAATTATGTTTGTTAGCAACATTATTCACAGCCAGCGCGGCATATGCAGCACAAACCACGGTAGAGCTAAAAGAAGCAACAGCCAAAGGTGATGGTAAAGCCATTGGCGAAGTAGTGATTTCTGAAACCGAATACGGATTACTCTTCACTCCAAAACTCTCTGGATTACAAGCGGGAGGCGTGCATGGCTTCCATGTGCATGAAAACCCAAGTTGCGACCCAGGGGAAAAAGAGGGCAAAACAGTTCCAGCATTAAAAGCAGGTGGGCATTTAGACCCCGCGAAAACAGGCGTACACAAAGGACCTTATGATAAAACAGGTCATCTTGGAGATTTACCGGGCTTAGTGGTTGATAGCCAAGGCAATGCAACCTACAGCGTCCTTGCACCAAAATTAAAATCCTTGAAGGATATCCAGAACCGAGCATTAATGGTGCACGCAGGTGGGGATAATTATTCAGATCATCCAGAGGTGTTAGGCGGTGGGGGGGCTAGAATGGCCTGCGGCATCATTCCTTCGTCATAATTTGCGTGATAACTGCGTTGGCATCACTTGGCTACTCGGGTCACATACTTTTGTATGCTCCCCGAGATACCCGCGCTCGCCGCCTTGTTCTAACGCAAATTATTTAGAAGGAAGGCTCTGAGTTATCATTCTCGTTATTTAGAATGTATGACGGTATAACACCATCATAAAAAAAGGCGCTGGTTAGCGCCTTTATCTTATAAAACACCAAAAACCATCACCAAATCTTAATGCGTTTTTCTGGTGCGAGGTACAGGGCATTATCCTTATCAACGCCGAAAGTGGTATACCAGTCATCGATATTACGGACAACACCATTGGCGCGGAACTGATTTGGGCTGTGAGGATCGGTGAGGATCTTATTGCGTTCAGATTCCTTATTCGACAACTCTTGCCATGTTCTTGCCCACGAAATAAAGAAACGTTGTAGACCCGTCATACCATCAATAATCGGAGGCTCGCCATTTGGGTAGTTCTCTTTAGAAAATTGTTTATAGGCACTTAGTGCAATGTTTAAGCCGCCTAAATCCCCAATATTTTCGCCGAGAGTTAATTCACCATTCACTTTCTGCCCATCGACAGCAAAGCCATTATACTGATCCACCAATTTGGACGTTTTCTCTTTAAAGTGCTCTTTAGCACTGTCACTCCACCAGTTGCGTAGCTGACCGGTTCCGTCATATAAGCTACCTTGGTCATCAAAGCCATGCCCCATTTCATGACCAATTACGGCACCAATGGCACCATAGTTATAAGCAGGATCGACATTTGGGTCGAAGAATGGTGCTTGTAAAATGGCAGCAGGGAACACTATTTCATTCTGTACCGGATTAAAATAAGCATTAATGGTCTGCGGAGTCATGCCCCATTCCCACTTACGTACAGGCTGTCCAATTTTGCTCATGGCATCATTATACGACCATGCTTCCACTTGCTTATAGTTGTCCATCAATGTGTTGGGTTTCAAATTGATTGAACTGAAGTCATTCCATTTATCCGGATAGCCCACTTTGACAGTGAACTGCTCTAATTTTTTCAGCGCTTCTTGGCGTGTCGGTTCATCCATCCAATCATTATCTTTTAGGCGTGCATTGAAGGTTCCCCGTACATAGCTCACCAAATCTTGGATTTTCTCTTTTGACTGTGGGTTGAAATATTTCTCCACATAGATCTGTCCAAGAGGTTCACCTTGCAATGCGTTGACAGTTTGCAGTGCACGTTCTTGGCGAGTTCGTTGTTTCTCAACGCCATTCAGTTTTTTCGAGTAAAAATCGAATCGAGCATCGGATAGGGTTTTGTTTAAATAACTCGCGTGGTCATTCACATACTGGAATGTCAGGTAATCTTTCAAGATAGAAACGGGGGTTTTGGCAAAAATTTGTGCCGTTTTTTCTACTGCGGTGTCATTTTCAACGACCACTTTAGCCAGTTGTTGGTCAGTTAATTTCCAGTGCTGAATAAAGCTATCCCACGCAAAACCATCGGTGAATTTCTTCATTTCGGCTAAGGTCATTGGGTGGTAATTTTTGATGGTATCGCGTCGTGCTTCAGGACTCCAATGGACTTCAGCAATCGATTTTTCGAGGTTAAAGATCTGTTGTGCTTTTTTCTTAACATCTTTTTCGCCCGCTAATTTCAAAATAGTCGCAATATAGGCAATATAGTTTTTGCGGATTTCTTTCATTTGCGGCGTGTCGTCAAGGTAGTAATTACGGTTAGGTAACCCAAGTCCACCTTGTCCAAGATACAAAATATAGGTATCTGGCGCCTTCGCGTCTAAATCGACCCAATAAGACAAGACGGAGGTATAACCTGGCAGTGTCATTAGTCGGCTAATATCGTTATGATCTTTCGCTTGAGCAATGGCTGCTAAATCTGCCTTTATCGGTGTTAATCCTGCTTTTTCAATACTGGCTTCATCAAGGTAGCTTAAATATAAATTACGAATATTTTTCTGATTATGATTCAAGCTGCTTTCTGGGGCTTGCTTCAATTCATCAATGATGGATTGCGTTTGTTTTTCGGTACTTAAATACAAATCCACGAAGGAGTTAATTCGAGGCATGCCGGTTGGGATCTTGGCGTTATTAATCCAATCATGATTCACGTATTGATAGAAATCATTACCCGGCACAATTGAATCGGATAACACAATTTTTTGCTGACCGTAAGATAGCTCTTTCGCTAATAAGTGAGGCGCAAAGGATAGGGTTGATAAACCGACCATCATGGCTAAAACTTTTATACGCATCTAGATAACCTCTCTGTAGTCTAAATAGGATGCTCACCGCAAAATGGGAATAAAATTCGCATGCTAATTATTCAAGCATAGTCGAAGAAAAAAATAATCTGACTTTGCAATACCTTACTTGGGACTGCCTTTTTTTATCAGTGAGATGAAATATTATCATCATACTGTTTATTCTGATTAGTTTGATGTTATATTGGTTATATATATATTAAACAATATTACTTTTTGTTATATGTAATGTTTTTTAGCTATAGCAAAAACGATTTTCTGTGAGAGGTGGGGCAAATATGAAGTTACAACAGCTGCGATATATTGTTGAAGTCGTTAACCATGATCTGAATGTTTCATCGACGGCGGAAGGGCTATTTACTTCCCAACCAGGGATCAGTAAGCAAGTCAGAATGCTAGAAGATGAATTGGGTATTCAAATATTTGCACGTAGCGGAAAGCATTTAACGCATGTCACCCCCGCAGGTGAAGAGGTTGTTCGTATTTCCCGAGAAGTACTTTCCAAGATTGAAGCTATTCGTTCGGTTGCGGGTGAACATACCATCCCCGATCGCGGTAGCTTAAAGATTGCCACCACCCATACCCAAGCACGTTATGCCTTACCTCCAGTCATTAAAACCTTTATAGAACGTTATCCTCATGTGTCTTTGCATATGCAACAGGGTTCGCCAACGCAAATAGCGGAAGAGGTTTGCAAAGGTAATAGTGATTTTGCTATTGCGACAGAAGCACTCCATCTGTATAGCGATCTGATCATGCTGCCATGCTACCACTGGAACCGTTGTGTCATCGTGCCAACAGGGCATCCTTTAACAGAGAAAAAGAATGTCACGATTGAAGATATTGCCGAATACCAAATTGTCACGTATACCCATGGTTTTACAGGGCGTTCGGAGCTGGATGTCGCTTTCCAAAAAGTAGGATTAGAGCCGAAAATCATTTTCACTGCTACGGATGCGGATGTGATTAAAACTTATGTGAAGCTCGGTTTAGGGATTGGAATTATCGCCAGCATGGCGGTTGATCCTGAAGTGGATAAAGACTTAGTGGTGATTGATATGCGCGATAAGTTTAGCTATAGCACCACGAAGATTGGTTTTAAACGCACCAGTTTCTTACGTAGTTACATGTATGATTTTATTTGGCGTTTTGCTCCACATTTGACTCGCGATGTGGTTGATAAAGCGATTGCTTTACGTAATAACGAAGATATTGAAGAGTTTTTCAAAGAGATTGAGCTACCGATCTTATAATTGGCACAAAATCTATAAAGGAATTGATTATGAGGACTATGATTAATAATACTGCGTAAAAAAATAAGGTGATAAAAACGCCAAGGAGGAGTTATGTCGTTGAGTTTGAAAGCAAACAGTGCAGCAACGCTGAATGTCGGTAACAAACAGTATAATTACTTCAGTCTTGCCCTTGCCGAAAAACAGTTGGGTAGCGGGGCAAGATTACCTAAGTCCCTCAAAGTTCTTCTCGAAAATTTGTTGCGTCATATCGACGGTAAATCCGTCGTTGACGCCGATCTCCAAGCCATCATTGATTGGCAAAAAAATGCCCATGCAGATAGAGAAATTGCTTATCGTCCAGCACGAGTGCTGATGCAAGATTTTACGGGTGTTCCTGCGGTCGTTGACCTTGCTGCGATGCGTGAGGCAGTTAAATCGTTAGGTGGCAATGTTAATCAAGTGAACCCGTTATCTCCTGTCGATTTAGTCATTGACCACTCCGTGATGGTTGATGAGTTTGGTAATACCCAAGCGTTTGATGACAACGTTGAAATTGAAATGAAACGCAACCATGAACGTTACCTCTTTTTACGCTGGGGGCAAAAAGCCTTCAACCGTTTTAGAGTGGTGCCGCCGGGAACGGGGATCTGTCACCAAGTTAACCTTGAATACCTCGGTAAAGCGATTTGGCATGAAGAGGTTGACGGTAAATTAATGGCCTATCCGGACACGCTGGTCGGGACAGACTCTCACACCACCATGATCAACGGTCTTGGCGTATTAGGTTGGGGTGTTGGTGGGATTGAGGCAGAAGCCGCGATGCTTGGTCAGCCCGTTTCTATGCTGATCCCAGACGTTGTAGGCTTTAAACTAACTGGAAAATTGGCAGAAGGGATCACGGCGACTGACTTAGTATTAACTGTGACTCAAATGCTGCGAAAACAGGGTGTTGTGGGTAAATTTGTCGAATTCTACGGTGATGGTTTGGCGGATTTACCGTTAGCTGACCGAGCAACTATCGCCAATATGGCGCCAGAATATGGTGCTACGTGTGGTTTCTTCCCAATTGATGAAATCACATTGTCATACATGAAACTCACCGGACGCCAAGATGATGAAATTGCGCTGGTGGAAGCCTATAGTAAACAACAAGGTTTATGGCGTCATCAGGGGGATGAGCCAATATTCACCAGTACATTAGCGCTAGACATGGGGACGGTAGAATCTAGCCTTGCAGGTCCTAAGCGTCCTCAAGACCGTGTTGAGCTGAGCCAAGTACCAAACGCATTCCAAAGCGCTGTGGATTTAGAGCTCAATAAACAGGATAAACATGCACATCCGCGGGTTAATTATCAAGAGCACGAATTTGATCTGACTGATGGCGCAGTTGTGATTGCGGCTATCACATCATGTACTAACACGTCTAACCCGAGCGTTTTAATGGCGGCAGGGTTGCTGGCGAAAAAAGCCGTAGAAAAAGGGTTGATGCGCCAACCGTGGGTTAAATCTTCTTTGGCTCCAGGTTCTAAAGTGGTGACTGATTACCTCAAATTGGCAGGATTAACCCCTTATCTTGATCAATTAGGTTTTAACCTTGTGGGCTATGGCTGTACAACCTGTATTGGTAACTCTGGTCCATTACCTGCGCCTATTGAGGAGGCAATTAAACAGTCTGATTTGACGGTCGGTGCAGTGCTTTCAGGTAACCGTAACTTTGAAGGACGTATCCATCCGCTCGTTAAAACTAACTGGTTAGCATCACCACCATTGGTGGTTGCCTATGCGCTTGCGGGTAATATGCACGTTAACTTAAAAACTGATCCATTAGGGATGGATAAACAAGGACAGCCTGTCTATCTAAAAGACATTTGGCCATCCAGCGCGGAAATTGCCAGTGCAGTTGAGAAAGTCAAAACGGATATGTTCCATAAGGAATATAATGCGGTATTTGAAGGGGATGAAGCATGGCGAGCGCTGAATGTGGAAAGCTCTTCAACGTATCACTGGCAAGGGGATTCGACCTATATCCGCCACCCGCCATTTTTTGAAAATATGCCCGCCCAGCCTAAACCTGTTGCTGATATTCATGGTGCGAGCATTCTCGCAATTCTTGGGGATTCGGTGACAACAGACCATATTTCTCCAGCGGGAAATATTAAGAAGGACAGTCCTGCTGGGCACTACTTGCAGGATCATGGTGTTGCGGTAGCAGACTTCAACTCTTATGGTTCCCGTCGTGGTAACCATGAAGTGATGATGCGAGGAACCTTTGCCAACATCCGTATTCGTAATGAAATGGTACCCGGTGTTGAAGGTGGCTATACCGTGCATATTCCAACGGGTAAACAAATGGCTATTTTTGATGCCGCGATGCTATACCAGCAAGAGAAGCGTCCATTAGCTATTATTGCAGGTAAAGAATACGGGTCAGGCTCTAGTCGAGATTGGGCTGCAAAAGGCACTAATCTGCTGGGGGTTCGCGTAGTAATAGCTGAATCTTATGAACGTATTCACCGTTCTAACTTAATTGGAATGGGGGTGATCCCATTAGAATTTACCGGCGGTGAAACGCGCAAAAGTTTAGGCTTAAAAGGTGACGAACGTATTGACGTGGTAGGGCTTCAATCTTTAAGTCCGAGCCAAGATCTTAAGGTGACAATTACGTATGGCAATGGTGAGGTGAAAGAGATTAAAACTCGCTGCCGGATTGATACGGCGACCGAAATGGAATATTACCGACATGGTGGGATCTTACATTATGTGATCCGCCAAATGCTCAATTAGTATTCGTTTATAACGCCTGCGATTGTTATCGCGGGCGTTTTTTCTTTATTAATGCTTAATATTGTTATTTCTCAAGTTTTTTAGCCAGCTTCTCAGCTATTGTGGTAGTCAGTATTCAGAAAAAGTTCAGTAGTTTGATGGAATGATGTGACCGCATTTATCGAAAATAGCGTAAAGGAAATTAATATGGCGATTATCAATGAAACTGATTTTTTCAAGGGTGCATTGTGGGCAGCAGACATTTTATTAAGCACGACATATTGTGCCGGTGCTAATGATGAAGTTCGTGACATTTTAGAACATATTCCGAACCTATATTCCGTTGTAATGAGAACGCCAGAAACCGAAGTTCATGATTTAAGATTATATGCAGATAAAGAATTCCCATTAGGTCTAAATGCGGAATACACCGCAATTTCTATTGCACCGTTAAAAGATTTTTTTGATATTTTGCCTGTTACTGAGCATGAGCTTGATTGTGAAGCGATGGATATTGAAACGTGGGGCGTGGTGGCAGACCTTACGAATGGTAAAAAAGATCTCCTGATTGCTGGGTTGTTATCTCCAGAAACGGCGCAAATGTATGCAGATCGTTTATCTGAGCAGCTCGCTTTTCAACAAAAGAAGGCGAGTTAATCAGCAAATTGTCGAATAATTAAGCTAAAATGAACAAAAACGCCAATGCTGTGTTTATATCCAGTATCGGCGTTTTTTCTATCTAAATAATAAATTATAAGATTTTATTTTCTGCTAATTGCAGTGCGAAATAGGTAAAGATTAAGTCAGCACCTGCACGTTTGATAGCACCTAAGCTTTCCAGTGTCACGCGTGTTTCATCAATTGCTCCCGCTTGGGCTGCAAATTTGATCATGGCGTATTCACCGCTGACTTGGTAAGCCCCGATCGGTAATTGAGTGCATTCGCGTAGGTCTCGGATGATATCCAAATAGGCACCTGCCGGTTTCACCATGAGTGCATCTGCACCTTCTTGCATATCGATGAGAGACTCATGTAGCGCTTCGCGGCGGTTCATTGGGTTCATTTGGTAAGTTTTACGATCACCTTTTAAGCATGAACCCGCTGCGTCACGGAATGGACCATACAGGGCAGAGGCGAATTTAGTAGAATAAGACATGATTGCGGTATCTGTAAATCCAGCCGCATCCAGCGCATGGCGGATAGCGGCAACTTGCCCATCCATTGCTGCGGATGGCGCAATAAAATCAGCACCTGCACGTGCCGCAGCAACCGCTTGTAGACCCAAATTATGGATAGTCTGATCGTTATCAACAACGTCACCATGCATCACACCGCAATGCCCATGAGAAGTATATTCACAGAAACAGGTGTCTGACATTACAATCATTTCTGGGACTGTCTCTTTACAGATGCGAGACATACGTGCCACCAGGCCATTTTCTTGCCATGCATCGCTACCATTTTCATCTAAGTGATGGGAAACGCCAAATGTCATCACAGATTTAATGCCCGCTTTGGCAATACGCTCAATTTCATGCGCTAAACGTTTCTCTGGGATACGAACTACGCCTGGCATACTGGCGATAGGGGCGTAATCGTCTAAACCTTCTTCAACAAAGATAGGTAAACATAAATCATTAATGGAGAGATGGGTTTCTTGGAATAGGTCGCGGAATTGTTCACTTTTACGCAGTCTTCTCATGCGTTGGATGGAATGCAGGTTATTCACACTATCTCCTTGGTAGACGAAAAATAGACATTTCCCATTCGGATTATTATGTGGGAATGTTCCACTCTCATTTTTCGATGTATTAAATAATGAATGGTATTAAATTGCGAACAGTATAAACCTTATAAAAAGAATGTGAATATAACATCCGTCAAATGTTATGGATTCAAGTATTATGGTAACAATGGGAATTAAGACAAGATAATAGGAAGAGCGCGGAACACTCTTCCTGATTGAGATAGATTAATTATTGGTGCTTAAATAACATATGACCCATTTTTTGTGCTTTTACATCTAAATAATGTTCGTTGCTAGGATTTCGTCCAACAATTAATGGCACACGCTCAACCACATTGATGCCAGCTTCACGCATAATGTCGATTTTTTTCGGGTTATTTGTCAGTAAACGGACTTCATTTATCCCCAATAATTTATACATATCAGAGCACAGGGTAAAATCACGTTCATCGGCTTTAAACCCTAATTTTAGGTTAGCTTCAACGGTATCTAAACCTTGGTCTTGCAACGCATATGCACGGATTTTGTTCAGTAATCCTATGTTGCGGCCTTCTTGGCGGTGATACAGGAGCACCCCTCGACCTTCTTCACTAATTTGCTTGAGCGCAGCTTCTAACTGAAAACCACAGTCACAACGTAAACTAAATAATGCATCGCCAGTTAAGCATTCGGAATGAATTCGACTGAGTATTGGCGTTGCGCCTGAAATATCACCAAAAATGAGAGCAACATGGTCATGACCGGTTGCGATTTCCTCAAACCCTACCATTAGGAATTCACCGAAAGGGGTAGGTAGTTTGGCTTCGGCAATACGTTTTAGCTGCATATTTTCTTTCATTAGTTAAAGTAACTCTTGCTGAATTAAACACGTAAATCGATATAGTTACTAAAGTTAAATATATCGATGCTATATGACGTTTGCATATAGAGTCCGGCATTCTTTGCACACAGCCGACGCTGTACTACTATAACAGAGATATTACAAGGTCATGCGAAATTTGTTTATTAGGGAATAATTTAAAACTTAAGGATCATTCTAGATGAGAAAGAGTGCTTATATTATTGCAATAAGTGTTATTTTTTTGCTATTACCGCCGATAGCTATGATAGTGACAGGCTGGCACTGGTCGCCAGAACAGCAACCGTCGATGAAATGGCTTCTTTGGCTAACGGATAGCGCAGGGCTACCGTATAGCTATATTACCTTCGTGTTCTTAACGTTATTAACGCTGGTGGTATTTCGTCATCAACGAAGCCAATGGCTGAAACTGTTGGTCATCATTTTGCTCTGTATTCTTGGTGCGCAAGGTGTTAAATCTTTGATGAAAAGTTCTTTTCAAGAACCAAGACCTTATGTGATGTGGCTGGAGAAGACTGCCCAAATCCCTCATCAAGTCTTCTATAATTTAAAACGTGGGGAACGCGCGGATTTAATCAAGAATAGCGTGAAGTCGAATTCTCTGATTCCGAAATGGCAACGTCAGCATTGGCAAGTAGAAACGGGCTATTCTTTCCCTTCTGGCCATATGTTATTTGCGGCCGCTTGGGCGTTATTATTAATGGCACTGTTCTGGCAACAGCGTCAGTATATATTGGGGATCGGGTTATTGTGTTGGGCTGAAGGGATTGGACTCAGTCGGATGTTACTCGGTATGCATTGGCCAATAGATATTATTACGTCGACACTTATTAGTGCACTTTTTGCGCTTTTAGGCTGTTGGATATATCAATCTCGGTTATTCGAGAAATGAATTTCACGCCGATCGAGTTATCCTGATGAAAAAGGGCGGTTTTTAGTGCGATTGGAATGGCGAAGTTAATAATTTACTTTGTCTGAATGCGCTGAAAATGCTACCTTATCAGCGATATGTTTTGGAACGATAAGAACTGATAACGGGAAAAAATGTGAAATACTTTCTGATTTTATTACTAGCGGTCGCTGTTTTTATTGTGTCGATTACGCTAGGTTCAAGCAATGATCAGGTTATTACATTTAACTACCTGATTGCAAAAGGGGA
The DNA here is from genome assembly GCF_028479465.1 of Providencia sp. PROV208. Taxonomy (NCBI): domain Bacteria; kingdom Pseudomonadati; phylum Pseudomonadota; class Gammaproteobacteria; order Enterobacterales; family Morganellaceae; genus Providencia; species Providencia sp. PROV208. The sequence goes on from NZ_JAMPNS010000015.1 coordinate 212,264, forward strand.
TTTTTCGTTATCCTCGTTACTTGCAACCTTGTTTGGTGTCGGTTTTGTGCTGGGGTGGCTGGTGTGTGCGGTGTTTTATTTGCGTACCATTGTTAGCCTTAAGAATGCACGTCGTAAAATTAGACGTTTAGAATCACAATTGGGTGCTGGAGAGAAGACCATTTCTGACTCAACCGAATTAGTGACAGCTCAGAACAAGGAATAATCCTCAATGTTCGAGTTGCTTTTTCTGTTGCTACCTGTTGCCGCTGCCTACGGCTGGTACATGGGGCGCAGAAGTGCTCAGCAAGATAAGCAGCAGCACGCTAATCGCTTGTCACGTGACTATGTGACAGGCGTGAACTTCCTATTATCAAATCAACAAGATAAAGCGGTTGATTTGTTCCTCGAAATGCTAAAAACAGAAGATAGCTCCGCGTTTGAAGCTCATCTGACGTTAGGTAATTTATTCCGTTCTCGCGGTGAAGTCGAGCGAGCTATTCGTATTCACCAGTCGCTGGTGGAAAGTGCCGCACTCTCATTTGAACAACGCTTGTTAGCAACTCAGCAGCTGGGTCGTGATTATATGACCGCGGGTGTGTATGACCGTGCTGAAAATATGTTTCAACAGCTTACTGATGAAGTGGATTTTAAGCAGAGCGCGTTGCAATCATTATTGTCGATTTATCAATTAACCAGTGATTGGGGTAAAGCCATTGAAACGGCGACAAAATTGGTAAAATTAGGCTCAGAAGAGTTACGTGAGCAAATTGCCCATTTCTACTGTGAATTAGCCACTCAAGAATTGGCGAGTGATGATATTGACGAAGCTCTAAGCTTGCTAAATAAAGGTGAGCAGGCTGATAAAAATTGCGCACGAGTTTCGATTATGAAAGGGCGCATTTTTATTGAGCAAGGTAACTATGAGAAAGCCATTGCAGCATTAGTGCAGGTTTATCATCAAGACAGAGAATTGGTATCTGAAACATTGCCATTACTGTATGAATGTTATCGACATACAGGGCTGGCCGACGGCTGGGAAGCCTATTTACGACAATGTGTTGATGGAAATACTGGGGCTATTGCCGAGTTATATCTCGCCGATATTATCGTTGAAAAGCAAAACCACGAAGCCGCGGCGAGTTACATCAATGACCAAATTCAGCGTCATCCAACTATGCGTTTATTCTACCGTTTGATGGATTACCATCTGGCGGAAGCGGAAGAAGGTCGAGCGAAAGAGAGCTTGATCTTACTGCGTAAAATGGTGGGTGAACAAATTCGAACCAAACCTGATTATCGTTGCCACAAATGTGGTTTTACCTCCCGTTCGCTCTATTGGCACTGTCCATCTTGTCGCTCTTGGGACACCATTAAGCCGATTCGTGGACTGGATGGTCAGTGACAGTGTCACTTTTAATTTCTGATAATATTCAATAAAGGCTATGAAATGAACTCCTCAACTGAGAACCTCGTTCGCGTTAACACTGACTCGCCTATCATTGTCGCTCTGGATTATGAAAGTTCTGATGCAGCGCTCGCATTTGTTGATAGGATTGACCCGCGCGATTGTCGCTTAAAAGTGGGCAAAGAGATGTTCACGTTTAATGGTCCTCAATTTGTAAAGTCACTCCATGACCGTGGTTTTGATGTTTTTCTGGATCTTAAATTCCACGATATTCCCAATACCGTCGCTCGAGCGGTTTCAGCGGCAGCAGAAATGGGAGTTTGGATGGTCAACGTCCATGCCAGCGGTGGCGCTCGTATGATGGAAGCTGCTCGTCAAGCCCTTGAGAGCTATGGTAAAGACGCGCCTTTACTTACAGCCGTAACAGTATTAACCAGTATGGATGCTTCTGATCTTGCTGGCGTTGGAATCAACTTAACCCCTGCAGAACACGCAGAACGTTTAGCGATCCTAACCAAGCAGTGTGGTCTTGATGGTGTAGTCTGTTCGGCACATGAAGCCAAAGCACTGAAAGCAGTGTGCGGTCAAGAATTCAAGCTGGTGACTCCAGGTATTCGCCCTGTTGGGAGTGATGTGGGGGATCAGCGCCGTATTATGACGCCTCAACAGGCGCTCGAGGCGGGTGTGGACTACATGGTAATAGGACGCCCAATCACTCGTAGTGACGATCCTGCACTGACTTTAAAACAGATCAACCAATCAATCAGGGATATCGCATGAGTGACGCTAACAGCCGTTTAGTGTATAGCACAGACGTTGGACGCATTGAGGAAGAAAAGCCGAAAGCGGTGCGACCAAAAGGTGATGGCATCGTGCGTATTCGCCGTGAAACCTCGGGCCGTAAAGGTAAAGGGGTCTGTGTTGTCACAGGGCTAGATCTTGATGATGCGGAACTGGCAAAACTCGCAGCAGAATTAAAGAAAAAATGTGGTTGCGGTGGCGCGGTCAAAGACGGTGACATTGAAATTCAAGGTGATAAACGCGACTTACTAAAACAGTTACTTGAAGCAAAAGGCTACCAAGTCAAATTGGCGGGTGGTTGAACCAAAATAAAATGGGGGAAATTTCCCCCATTTATCATCATACTGTGTGTCAGAATTACTTCTTAACTTGATGTCCAATAATCCCACCGATAGCTGCGCCACCTACAGTACCTAGTGCGCTTCCATCCGTTAATATTGCGCCTCCAACAGCACCGACAGTCGCTCCAATCGCTGTGTTTTTATTCTGTTTTGACATATTTGAACAAGCACTGAGACCCAGTGCCACCGTTGCGATAATGACAAAAGAGAGGATGCGTTTCATGATGTTTACTCCAATCTATTTTTTATAATGATAATTACGTATCAGCATATAGCCAAATTAAAATATCACGAAAAACGAATAGACGGATCGGAATAATCAGAAATAAATGTTAAGAATCGCCAGATATTTAACATTAAATGCTAACTCATTCATTTTGAATGTAATTTGAACAAATAAAAAAGACCATTACCGCAAGATAATGGTCTCAATGGAAAATGAAAGGATATCTTACGCCGCTGGGCGAGCAACGATATTGCGAGTTTCCATGCGTACTTCTGCGATATTCACATCAATAATATCGTTTAATTGATAGGCTTTTTCGCCTTTGATCAATACACTGCCTGTTTCTTGGCTGCATTGAATCTCATCACGAACACTGTGTAAGAATGGCGCAGGGATAAAGGCAACAGCGCCGTTATCGACTAAACGTACGCGCACACCACCACGGGTAATATCAATAATTTCAGCGGGGAATTTGGTCTCAGTGCCTTCAAATGGTTTTAGGTAACGAGAGTATAACCAGTCGCCAACATCACGTTCAGCCATGCGGTTAGCACGGCGGCGTTCTGCTAATTTTATTGATAGTTCTTCACTTGGTTTTGCTGGCGTTGGCGCGCCTGCGATAATCGATTTCAACAAACGGTGGTTGACGATATCGGTGTATTTACGAATTGGCGATGTCCATGTTGCATATGCTTCGAAGCCCAGACCAAAGTGTGGACCTGGGTCTGCTTTCACTTCAGCAAAGGTTTGGAAGCGGCGAATGCGGCTGTCTAAGAATTGGGTTGGCTGCGAATCTAATAGGCGACGCAATTCACGGAAGCCTTCAAGCGTTAATAGCGCTTCACCATTGGCTTCGATGCCATTATCTTTCAGCGTTTGAACGACTTGTTCGATCTGCAACGGTTCAAAGCCCATATGGACGTTAAATACACCAAAACCTAATTTGTTTTTCAGGACGTTAGCGGCACATAAGTTAGCGGTGATCATCGCTTCTTCAACAATGCGGTTTGCAGTACGACGGCTTTCTGAAACGATCTCGACCACGTTACCATTTTCATCTAAAACAAAACGGTAATCCGGTCTGTCTTTGAACACTAATGCATTATCATGACGCCATTGCAGGCGTTTATCCGCCATTTCTTTTAATAGTCTGATTTGTTGTGTATCGGCATCAGATTGTGGCTTCCATGATCCCGTTTCTTCTAACCAATCAGATACTTCATCGTAGACAAGCTTAGTTTTTGATTCGACCCATGCACTGAAGAATTCGATATTGCTATCAATAGCACCATCTTGCAGGATTTGCGTAACGCAAACCAAAGCAGGGCGACGGGCATTTGGTCGCAGAGAGCACAAGTCATCAGAAAGTTGGCGAGGCAACATTGGAATATTGAAGCCAGGCAGGTAATTGGTGAATGAGCGAGCTAAAGCGAGTTTGTCTAATTCACTTCCTTCCTTGATATAGCTGGTTGGATCTGCGATAGCGATATACAGCTTCAGGTTACCTTCAGCCGTTTTTTCGATATACAGTGCATCATCCATATCTTCGGTGCTTGCGCTATCGATAGTGACAAAGTGTAGATGAGTTAAATCAACACGTTCTAAACCTTCGTCATCACGCTCACTGTCCACCATTGCCGGTTCTGCACGGTCTAATTGGTGACGGCGTAACGTTACCCACCACGGTGCGAAATGGTCGTCACCGTAGGTAATATATTCTGTAATTTCAGCATAGAAGCCTTTGTCACCCTTTAGTGGATGACGGCGCATTTCGGCAACGACCCAGTCACCTTGCTTGAATTCATGGGTAATACCGTTGATTGGTCGGCATGAAATGGCATCTTTTAACAGCGGATGGTCAGGGATGACAAACAGGCGATTATCGTTATCTTTTTTCTGAATTTTACCGACAAAACGGTTGAGAAATGGTTCGATTAATTCTTCAGGTTCAGCGAACTCGCGGTCTTTATCCGTATGAACGGCGGCAGAAATTCTATCTCCGTGCATCACTTTTTTCATTTGCGGAGGCGGAATAAAATAGCTTTTTTGTCCATCGACTTCTAAAAAGCCAAATCCTTTTTCTGTGCTTTTAACCAGACCTTCGACGCGAGGTGTTTTGGCATGCAACGTCTGTTTGAGTTGCGCTAGTAATGGGTTGTCTTGAAACATACTTACCGTTTATTTGATGTTGAGTTTGGCTCTATTGTTGCGTAAGACAAAGTCTTAGAGCAAGAAAAAAATGCGAATGACTTTATAACGATGTGGAAATTCGCATCTTAGGCTAACTTGATTAATTTTCAGGGTAAACTTTATCTTTAAACTCGCAAAGATCCTCAATAATACACGATCCACAGCGAGGTTTGCGTGCGATGCATGTGTAACGACCGTGCAAAATAAACCAGTGATGACAATCAACTTTAAATTCAGCAGGGACCACTTTGAGTAACTTTTCTTCGACCTCAACAACATCTTTGCCTGGGGCGAATTTGGTTCGGTTACACACGCGGAAAATATGGGTATCGACGGCAATCGTTGGCCAGCCAAATGCCGTATTGAGTACCACATTGGCGGTTTTACGTCCTACACCGGGTAAGGCTTCTAACGCTTCTCGGTTCTCGGGAACTTGGCTCTGATGTTTTTCGATCAGAATTTGGCAAGTTTTATAGACGCTTTCCGCTTTAGTGTTAAACAATCCGATGGTTTTTATATACTCTTTAATGCCATCGACCCCAAGAGCAACCATTTGTTCTGGTGTATTGGCAACGGGATATAATTTTGCGGTCGCCTTATTCACACTGACATCGGTGGCTTGTGCAGAAAGCAACACCGAAATTAGCAACTCAAAAGGGGAGCTAAATTCTAGCTCCGTTGTGGGATGTGGATTGTTATCGCGCAGGCGAGTGAGAATTTCGATTCGTTTAGTTTTATTCATTGCTCACAAAGCTTCAAATTTAGGAGATATTTGTGCCACAACCTTGTTCTTTTTGGTATTCACGTAGAGGTTGTTGACCTGATTTTAGCGCCGCGCGCTTTTTCATTTTTTCATCAATAAGGTATTTACCCGCCAACATTAATGCTAAGCCAATAAATGCACCCGGTGGCAGCATAGCGAGTAAAAAAGGTGAGTCAAGGTGTAAGACTTCAATACGTAGTGACTTAGCCCATGAACCTAATAGCAGATCAGCACCATTGAATAAGGTTCCGTTACCTAAAATTTCGCGCATTGCGCCAAGTACAAACAATGCCGCTGTCGCACCTAACCCCATGGCGAGTCCATCCATAGCAGATAACGGTACTGGATTACGTGAAGCATACGCTTCGGCGCGCCCAATCACGATGCAGTTTGTCACGATCAGTGGGATAAAGATCCCCAGAGACTCATATAAACCAAACGCATAGGCGTTGATCAGCATTTGTACTGCACTTACTACTGAGGCGATAATCATTACGTAGATAGGTATGCGAATCTCAGCAGGAACCCAACGGCGAAAAGCAGAGACTGCCACGTTGGTACAAACCAGAACGAGGGTTGTTGCAAGCCCAAGCCCCAGTGCGTTAGTTGCTGTCGATGATACAGCCAGTAATGGGCATAAACCCAGTAGTTGTACTAAAGCAGAGTTATTTTTCCATAACCCTTGTGCAAATAACTCTTTGGTTTCGCTACTCATTATTCATCCCCACAAATTGGGTAATTTGCTAATTCTTCAGGTACCGTTTGAATAAATGCGGCGGTACGTTTTGTGGCATTGACAACTGCACGAGGGGTAATCGTTGCCCCTGTAAATTGGTCAAAATCGCCACCGTCTTTTTTCACTGCCCAATGAGGATCTTGGGCAGATTCCAATTTCTTGCCTGTAAAATGGGTGATCCAATCGGATATTCGGGTTTCAATTTTATCCCCAAGCCCTGGCGTTTCATGATGCTCTGTAACGCGTACGCCCAAAACTTTGCCATTAAAATCAGCACCAACCAATAAATGGATGGCACCAGAATAACCATCTGGTGCGGTACTTTCTAATGCCGCAGCAACAGGTTGACCATCCTTACGGGCAATATACAGATGTCGAGGGAGTTTATTTCCCAGTATAGCTTCATTGGTGACCAGATAGCACTCTTTGGCGAGATCATTGTCATATAAGGATTCAGGCACCACTTGGTCGAGCAATTTTTTCTGAACAAGGGCAGCTTGCTCGGCAATGATGTCTTTGGTTAGCGTATAAACTGCAGCACTGAGCGCAGTGGTTCCCGCAGCAAACAGAGCCAAGATTGTGCCATGACGGCGCATCGTATTTAACATGGAGGCTCCTTACTTATGTCCATACGCACGTGGCTGCGTATAGTGGTCAATTAATGGCACGGTAATATTCGCAAGCAAGACAGCAAATGCGACGGCGTCAGGGTATCCACCATAAACACGGATCACCCACACTAAGAACCCGATTAATACCCCAAAAATTATGCGTCCTTTTGGTGTTGTTGACGCTGTGACTGGGTCGGTGGCAATAAAGAACGCGCCAAGCATCGTCGCACCTGATAATAATTGGATTAATGGTGGTGAATAACGGCTATCGTCGATTAGCCAGCTAACCACAGCGAGCAGGGCAAGTGTTCCAATAAATGCCACGGGAATATGCCAGCTGATGATCCGGCGGCTGAGCATAATTAATCCGCCAGCCAGATAGGCAAGGTTCACCCACTGCCAACCGATACCGGCTAAAGAGCCTTGTAAAATTGGTTGCTGTAGTACATCGGAAATGGAGTGGGTGAGTAAGCCCGTTTTAAAGCTATCAAGCGGTGTTGCTTGGCTCATCCCATCAATACCGGTACGTAATTGATCCAGCGTTATTCCCGTCGAGGTATGCCCGCTAAAGATCACCATCAAACTATCAAAACCTGAAATATGCAGTTGTTGCAATTCCTGAGGCGGCAACCAGTTGGTCATTTGCACTGGGAATGAAATCAGTAATACCACATAACCGACCATAGCAGGGTTAAATGGGTTTTGCCCTAAACCACCATAGCACTGCTTAGCAATAATGATGGCAAAGATAGTACCAAGAACAATCAGCCACCAAGGGGATAGTGGCGGTAAGCTCACACCGAGCAATAACGCGGTCACAATGGCCGAGTTATCTTTTAGTACAGGTAAAACAGGCTGTTTCCGCAAATGGATTGAAACGGCTTCTGTTAAGGCTGCCGTCACCATTGCAATAGCAATCTGATATAAGGTGCCGATACCAAAAAAATAGGTTTGCACGGCAATGCCCGGAATGGCCGCCAACAGAACCCAAAACATGACCTGACTCGTGCTTTGGTTATCATGAGTAAATGGGGCGCTAGCAATTTTTAAACGGCGTGTTTTGCTATCAAGCGGTCTAAATTTCATGTGGTTATCACTTACTCTGTGGTTGTTTGTTCATTTGGTTGTTGAGAAACAGATGATTGCGCGGCTTTCTTAGCTTTAACTCTAGCAATCGCTGCGGCAAC